>NZ_JAVFVN010000949.1:0-471 GCF_030910085.1 Stenotrophomonas maltophilia group sp. RNC7
GCGATCGAATGCCTTGAGCATGGCCGGAATGCCACGGCTTTGCGTCAGGCCGCCAATGAAGATAAACAGGAGTGCATCTTCGGGGATGGCCAATTCTTCCCGCCAAGGATAGGGAGTCAGCGTGGGCGGCGCCAGCGGGACATTTCGCACGAGCACGACAGGCGTATCGGGATACCTCTGGCGATACCAGCGCTCAATGGAGGGGCTCACGACCAGCACAGCGTCACAATGCTTGATTAATGTTTTTTCCAACCAGCGGGCGATACGTTGGCGTCTGCCATGCAGGCCGTATTTTTCTGTTTCCAGTTCGTGGGCATCGTAGACGAGACGAGCGCCGGTCATGGATTTCAACAGGCATGCCAGAAGCAACGGCAGCATACTGTGGCAATGGATGACCGCGACTTTCGTGCGACGGTATTCCCGAATAATGCGCCAGCTCCATTCCACGTATTTGACGGCCTGCGCCAGGAA
>NZ_JAVFVN010000952.1:0-584 GCF_030910085.1 Stenotrophomonas maltophilia group sp. RNC7
GGAAAGTCTGCGGGGTGCTGGAAGTGACAACACCTGTGCAAGACACACGCGACCGCGTTATCCGCCTTGAGGAACGACTGAAAGCGTTCGAAGAAAAGTTCGATGAGCAGTCGAACAAGATCGATGAGATGTATGAACTGCTCACGAAAGCGAAGGGCGCCAAGCTTGCCCTTATCCTGATCGCCGCACTGGCAGGCGCAATCACAACAAAAGTCATCCCCTTCATAAGCCAGTTCTGGCCGAAATAATCCTCCCCACTCCCACATAGGAGGGCCGCACATGCGGTTCTGCAAAATCGTGGTGGCCGCAACGGTCGCCGCTCTGCTGGCGCTTGCCTACTGGCAACCGTTCGCAGAGGAAATTCGTGCTGAGTCTGTGGCGAAAATCTTTGACGACAAAGGCCACGGTTCGGCGGTTTATATCGGAAACGGCTATTTTGTCAGCGCTGCCCATGTCGTCGGGCAGGCGTCTGAAGTCAACCTGCTTCTGACGGATGGGCGAAAGATCAAGGGCGACGTTCTCTGGTCGAATACCGGATATGACATTGCGCTCATCAAGTCGGGACCGCTTCGCAATGTCGACGC
>NZ_JAVFVN010000956.1:0-320 GCF_030910085.1 Stenotrophomonas maltophilia group sp. RNC7
CTTGGTGTAGATCGGGCGCAGCAGGTCCAGCATGTTGACGATGCCCTTCGGACGCAGGTCGAAGTGCTCGCGCACCAGCTTGGCGATCTGGTCGTCGGGAATGACGCCGGTGCCTTCGGTGTAGACGGTGATGTTGATGGGCTCGGCCACACCGATGGCGTAGCTGACCTGCACCTGGCACTGGCGCGCCAGGCCGGCGGCCACGATGTTCTTGGCCACGTAGCGGGCAGCGTAGGCGGCCGAACGGTCGACCTTGGACGGATCCTTGCCCGAGAACGCGCCGCCACCGTGCGGGCAAGCGCCGCCGTAGGTGTCGACGA
>NZ_JAVFVN010000964.1:0-471 GCF_030910085.1 Stenotrophomonas maltophilia group sp. RNC7
GAGCCCGTTTTGTCACGAGCGTCGGGGGTCTGCAAATTGCGATTGGAACAAAAGTGGAACCTTCCTAACAGTGCGCCCGCGACAGTGCCTGCCTATGACTGATCCGATCAGCACTGCGTCATTGCCCCCCTGACTTTACGAGGAGTTAGAGTTGCCAGTGCTAACAATGCAAGCAGAAAGCCAATCCAAAGTGGCGACTTATATCCGTGACCGGCATCGATCCCAACCCCACCAGCCCAGGCGATAAATGCGAGTCCGCTATTAATGATCGATACATGGACGCTGTTTACGAGTGCACCCGGCTCCGCTACCCGCATCACACGCGCAATCAAAGCCGGACTCAGCGAGGCACCAGAAAACCCGATGACTAGGAACGCCGAAATGGCCAGAACGGTTGTTTCTGCTTGAGTTGCGAAGACCCCGAGTGCTGTTGCCAGAACAACGAGCCCAGAAATCGTTACAGAATAAATG
>NZ_JAVFVN010000975.1:0-323 GCF_030910085.1 Stenotrophomonas maltophilia group sp. RNC7
CGTGCAAAGCACGCGCGGCACGCTGTTACGTGCCCCCCCAAATGCGAATACCCGTGTTTCGATACCGTTAGGAACAGCTTCCACTGGCCCGCCAGCCCCCAAACGCCTTACCGTCTCATTCATATGCTCCGCTCTGGTCAAAACGTAATCGGCGCGACGGCATGCGTAGCCCGCCAAGAAACGGCGACGGTATGAGACATCCAATCCACGCAGCACGTCGCTGCCCATGGCGGTAACCACCAGCGGTTTTATGCCAGCAAATGCCGCCATAAATCCGTAGTCCAACAAATAATAGGCATGTACGACGTCCGGCTTGAGCTTCG
>NZ_JAVFVN010000982.1:0-6092 GCF_030910085.1 Stenotrophomonas maltophilia group sp. RNC7
GAAGCTGGGCTGGTGGAATACATCCAGTACTACAACGAAGAGCGCATCAAACTGAAACTGAAAGGCCTGAGCCCGGTAAAGTACCGGGAGCAGGCTCAATCGGCCGCCTGACCCCGTCCAAGTCTCGGGGGTCACTTCACCCTGGGGGCTCGGCCACGGCATCCATGCCGTGGACGGTCCCGCCATCTGTACCCGTCCCGCCTCCGATCATTTCCCGGTGACGGTGGGCGAGAGCGTGGGTTACTGACGAACTGAAGAAAAACAAAAAGGACGCGGCGTTTGCCGCGTCCTTTTTGTTTGATCCTGCAGTGCTTTCTGTAGAGCGGAGCCATGCTCCGCTCCAAGCAAGCGAAGCGCGCGACCCGCTGTTGCTCTTCTTTCTTTCTTCCGTGGCGGGCGGCCGCAGGAAACTGTCAGAGGGCGGGCGGGTTGGGTTCGCGGGAGTGTCCGCCGCATGGATGCGGCGGCCAAGCCTCCAGGGATGGATTCACGGCGTCTCCCGCGAACCCAACCCGCCCGACCCAGCACGGCTTTTGCTCTGAGCCCCCCGCCACGAGGGGCTCAGCCGTTGGCCGGAATCCTCACAGTGCCGCGCGGATCCGCTCGCGCAGCGCTTCCAGATCCTTGGCAAACGCCTCGATACCGGTTGCCAGCTTCTCGGTGGCCATCGGATCGGCCGCCAGGTCCGCCGCGAACTTGGCCGCATCGATCGGCGTCACCGCCGCGCCATCGGCGGCACCGGCCACCAGCTTGCGCGGCAGCTCGCCGTGGTCGGCGTCCAGCTTCTCCAGCAGGTCCGGCGAAATCGTCAGGCGGTCGCAGCCGGCCAGTGCTTCGATCTGCGCGGTCGAACGGAACGAGGCGCCCATCACCACCGTCGGCGAACCGCGACGCTTGAATTCGGCATACACGCCGCGCACGAACTTCACGCCCGGGTCTTCATCGATGGTGGCCGGGGCCTGGCCGTTGGCCACGTACCAGTCCAGGATCCGGCCGACGAACGGCGAGATCAGGAACGCCCCGGCTTCGCTGCAGGCCAGCGCCTGGGTCGGGTTGAAGATCAGCGTCAGGTTGCAGTCGATACCCTCGGCCTGCAGGATGCGCGCGGCTTCCACGCCTTCCCAGGTCGCGGCGATCTTGATCAGGATCTTCTCGCGCGGCACGCCGGCATCGGCGTACATCTGGATGAACTGGCGGGCCTTGGCCACGGTGGCAGCGGTGTCGTGAGCCAGGTCGGCATCCACCTCGGTGGACACCCGGCCCGGCACCAGCGTGCTCAGCAGCGCGCCGACGCCGATGGTCAGGCGGTCGGCCACGGCGTGCACCACGGCTTCGCGGTCGCCCGTCTGCTGGCGGCCCCAGGCCAGTTCGCGTTCGATCAGCTCGCCGTAGACCGGCAGGTCCAGCGCCTTCTTCACCAGGGTCGGGTTGGTGGTGCAGTCTACCGGCTGCAGGCGCTTGATCGCCTCGTAGTCACCGGTATCGGCAACAACCACGGACAGTTCGCGCAGCTGGGACAGTTTGGACGGGGTACTCATTACGGCTCCTGGGACAGGGGGATCGAATCGCGCGCGGTGCGCAGCGGTAATCAGGGGCGGTCGTTGTGGACCGCGGTCACGCGCAGGCGCAGCTTGCGGCCGCCGGGCGCGGTCCAGTCGATGCTCTGGCCGATCGAAAGGCCGAGCAGGGCACTGCCGACCGGGGCCAGCACGGAAACCCTGCCTTCATCGACGTTGGCTTCGCGGGGGAAGACCAGGGTCAGGACGTGCTTTTCGCCCGACACTTCATCTTCGCACTCCACGCGCGAATGCATCATGACGATGCCTTCGGGAATCTGGTCCGGTGCCAGCACGGTGGCCCGGTTGAGTTCTTCAGCAAGCGCGAGCGCGGCAGGCGTCTGGCTCAGCGCGGGAGATTCGAGCATGGCGTCCAGGCGGTCCATGTCGAAGGTAGAAACGGTGATCGACGGCGGCAGGCCGCTGGCGGTGTTCATGGTGACGCTCCTTGGTTGAAAGCCATGCAAAAGGCGGCACCTGCTGGCGCCGCCTGTCTGTATTGTGGGGACAAATGCGGCCGGAATCGACTCCTGCCGATTCCAGGCCGGTACGGCGGGGGCTCAGCCGTTCAGCGCGGGGCCGGGCAGGGCCGGTGCATCGCTGCCGGCATCGAGCGCCTCCAGCGTGAACAGCGCCTGCGGCAGACGCTTGAACTGGTCGGCCAGGTCCATCAGGAAGTCGTTCATGGCCGAGCTGCGGCGCCAGATCATGGCGATGCGGCGGCTGGGACGGCCCTCGCCGGTGAAGTCGAGCAGGCGGATGTTGTTCGAGCGCGGCACCGGCGGCTGCACCGACAGGCTCGGCAGCAGGGTGATGCCGACGTCGGCGGCGACCATCTGCCGCAGCGTTTCCAGGCTGGTGGCGCGGAATTCGGACTTCTCGTTGGCGCCGAACAGGCGGCAGACTTCCAGCGCCTGGTCGCGCAGGCAATGCCCGTCTTCCAGCAGCAGCAGCTTCTGCGTCGCCAGTTCCTGCACGTCCAGATGTTCGCGACGAGCCAGCGGGTGGCGACCGGAGACGGCCAGCAGGAACGGTTCCTCGAACAGGAACTCGGCATGCAGCTGGTCGTCGATCACCGGCAGCGCCAGCAATGCAGCGTCGAGCTTGCCTTCGCGCAGGCGGTCCAGCAGCACATCGCTCTTTTCCTCGACCAGCAGCAGTTCCAACTCCGGGAAGCGCTCGCGGATGCGCGGGATCACATGCGGCAGCAGGTACGGGCCGAGGGTCGGGAAGATTCCCAGGCGCACCGTGCCGGCTTCCGGATCGCGGCTGCGTCGCGCCGCTTCCTTCAGCTGTTCCACTTCGGACACGATCACCCGCGCTCGTGCTGCTGCTTCCTGGCCCGCCGGGGTCAGCATCACCTTGCGCGGTGCGCGTTCCACCAGCGGCAGGCCGAGCTCTTCCTCCAGCTTGCGGATCTGCGTGGACAACGTCGGCTGGCTGACAAAGCAGGACGCGGCAGCCCGGCCGAAATGCTTGTGGTCGGCCAGGGCTACCAGGTACTTCAGATCACGTAGGTTCATCCTTACACCCCAGGGGTAACGGACCGGCTGACGGCGTGGTTACCCGACAGGCAGACAATGTTCCCGGTGATCTGGGAACGGTGGATCAGGCCGCTTCAGCAACGGCACCGCTGCTGTTGCTCACCGACGAGCGGATCAGGTGGTCGAACGCGCTCAGTGCGGCGGTGGAACCGGCGCCCATGGCGACGATGATCTGCTTGTAGGGCACCGTCGTGCAATCGCCAGCAGCAAACACACCCGGCAGGTTGGTCTGGCCGCGGTCATCGATGACGATCTCGCCACGCGGCGACAGCGCCACCACATCCTTCAGCCACTCGGTGTTGGGCAGCAGGCCGATCTGCACGAAGATGCCTTCCAGCTCGACGCGGTGGGCATCGCCGCCGATGCGGTCCTTGTAGACCAGGCCGGTGACCTTGCTGCCGTCGCCGAGCACTTCGGTGGTCTGTGCGCTGGTCAGCACGGTGACGTTGCCCAGGCTGCGCAGCTTCTTCTGCAGCACTTCGTCGGCACGCAGGCTGGAATCGAACTCCAGCAGGGTTACATGCGACACGATGCCGGCAAGGTCGATGGCCGCTTCCACACCGGAGTTGCCGCCGCCGATCACCGCCACGCGCTTGCCCTTGAACAGTGGACCATCGCAGTGCGGGCAGTAGGCCACGCCCTTGTTGCGGTACTGGTCTTCGCCCGGCACGTTCATCTGCCGCCAGCGCGCGCCGGTGGATAGGATCACCGAACGCGACTTCAGCACCGCGCCGTTCTCCAGCTGCACCTGCACCAGGCCGTCTTCGCCGGCCGGCACCAGCGCACTGGCGCGCTGCAGGTTCATGATGTCCACCTCGTACTCGCGCACATGCTGCTCCAGCGCCGTGGCCAGCTTCGGGCCTTCGGTCTCCTTCACCGAGATGAAGTTCTCGATCGCCATGGTGTCCAGCACCTGGCCACCGAAACGCTCGGCGGCGATGCCGGTACGGATGCCCTTGCGCGCGGCGTAGATCGCCGCTGCAGCACCGGCCGGGCCACCGCCCACCACCAGCACGTCGAAGGCTTCCTTGGCGGCGATCTTCTCGGCATCGCGCTTGCTGGCGTTGGTGTCCAGCTTGGCCACGATCTGCTCCAGGGTCATGCGGCCCTGGTCGAACACTTCACCGTTGAGGTACACGGTCGGCACCGACATGATCTCGCGCTTCTCGACTTCGTCCTGGAACAGGGCGCCATCGATGGCCACGTGCTGGATGCGCGGGTTGAGCACCGCGGCCAGGTTCAGCGCCTGCACCACGTCCGGGCAGTTCTGGCAGGACAGCGAGAAGTAGGTTTCGAACCTGTACTCGCCTTCCAGGTTCTGCACCTGCTCGATCAGCTCGGCGGTGGCCTTGGACGGGTGGCCGCCGACCTGCAGCAGGGCGAGCACCAGCGAGGTGAACTCGTGGCCCATCGGCAGGCCGGCGAAGGTCAGGTGGATGTCCTGGCCCGGCGTGCCCAGGTCGAAGGACGGCACGCGGCCCTGGCCATCGCGCAGGACCTGCAGCGAGATCTTGTCCGACAGGCTCTCCAGGGTCTGCAGCAGGTCCAGCATTTCCTGCGACTTGGCGCCATCGTCGGCGTGCGCGGTGATCTGGATCGGGCGGGTCACGCGCTCCAGATAGGTCTTCAGCTGCGACTGCAGGTTGGCGTCCAACATCGGGTCATCTCCTGGCTTCAGGCAAACAGGGGGCGTGGCACCGCTGTAGAAGGTAGCGGACCAGCAGGGGGTAGGGGTGAACCCAAGACAGCGACCGTGGAAGGGGCTGGCTGGCCAAAGCTGGCGCGCGTTGGCTGTCTTGGGTTCACCCCCACGCCGGCGGGGGCACCGGCACGGGGATGAAGGCGCGTCGTGGCGTGGGGCCACGGCAGGCCGGTAATGCTTTAGATCTTGCCGACCAGGTCCAGCGACGGGGTCAGGGTCTTCTCGCCTTCCTTCCACTTGGCCGGGCAGACCTGGTTCGGGTTGGCGGCGGTGAACTGGGCAGCCTTCAGCTTGCGCAGGGTCTCGGACACGTCACGGGCGATCTCGTTGGAGTGGATCTCCAGGGTCTTGATCACGCCTTCCGGGTTGATGATGAAGGTGCCGCGCAGGGCCAGGCCTTCTTCCGGAATGTGCACGCCGAAGGCGTTGGTCAGCTGGTGGGTCGGGTCGCCGACCAGCGGGAACTGGGCCTTGCCGACGGCCGGCGAGGTTTCGTGCCACACCTTGTGCGAGAAGTGGGTGTCGGTGGTGACGATGTAGACCTCGGCGCCGGCCTTCTTGAACTCGGCGTAGTGGTCGGCCGCGTCTTCGATCTCGGTCGGGCAGTTGAAGGTGAAGGCGGCCGGCATGAAGATCAGGACGGACCACTGGCCCTTCAGGCTGTTGTCGGAAACCTTGATGAACTCGCCATTGTGGTAAGCGTTGGCTTCGAACGGCTGGATCTGGGTGTTGATGAGGGACATCATTTTTCCTCTGGTGAAGGGGAGTGGGTGAATCGACAGGAGCTAGGTTACCGACTCGCTGGCGATAAGAACAATCCATTGATTGCATCTATTTGATAGATGGAGTCTATCAAAAGGCCATGAGCCAGCACTGAACCATGCCGCTCCCATCCTGCAACTGCTTGTGTGGCAAGGAAAATCGCCCGGGATGTGTGAAGAGGGCTGATAGCCCCTCCTTATACCCTCTGGCGAAACCTGAACGGATTCCAGCTTTTTTGTAGCGTCGAGCCATGCTCGACGGTGGATCTGTAGAGCCGAGGCGCGGGGCGGGGGTTTCCCCCCCCCCCCCCCCACGGGGCGGCGCGGCCAAATTGACCAGTATTTAAAAACCCAACCCCCACACCGGCCCGGGGTAGCCCCCCCCCCAGGCCCCCAAATAAAACGCACCCAAAAAAACAATTATTTCCCCCCCCCTGGCCCCTGTTCCCGTTTCCAAAAAGACCCGGCGCCCCGGGTTATTGAACCATGACCATGAGGTAGAACCCGCCACCCATAAACCCCCCCCCCA
>NZ_JAVFVN010000983.1:0-281 GCF_030910085.1 Stenotrophomonas maltophilia group sp. RNC7
AAGCTGGGCTGGTGGAATACATCCAGTACTACAACGAAGAGCGCATCAAACTGAAACTGAAAGGCCTGAGCCCGGTAAAGTACCGGGAGCAGGCTCAATCGGCCGCCTGACCCCGTCCAAGTCTCGGGGGTCACTTCACCATGGGGGCTTGGCCGCGGCATCCATGCCGCGGACACTCCCGCAACCGGACCCACCCCGCCTTCGACAGATTTCTGCGATCTGTCGGGCATTGCGTTCTGTAGGTCCACGCCATGTCTGGATGAATCTTCATCGAAATCGAG
>NZ_JAVFVN010000990.1:0-680 GCF_030910085.1 Stenotrophomonas maltophilia group sp. RNC7
TTTACTTTTTGAGATGTTTCTCCTTTAGCAGTTAGCATCAAAATAGGGATATCATAGTATTTTCTTAATTCAAAACATACATCAAATCCATCCATATTCGGCATCATGATATCAAGAATAACCATATCAACTTTCACTTCATTTATTTTTTGAAGTGCATCTAGACCATCAATTGCTTCATATGTTTGAAATCCTTCCCGCTCTAAAAATACAGAAACAAGTTCTCTAATATGTGGATCGTCATCTACTATTAAAATTTTTGGTAGCAAAGAAAACCTCTCCTTTCTACGTAGCATCTTTTATATAACTTGTAAAAATGAATCATCAGCGGAGTATAAGCCCCACTGATGATTCATTTTATAATACGCCCTCTTTAATTTTCAATTGTTGCGTTGCAAATTCACGATACATGTCATGTGTGCGTAACAATTCATCATGTGTACCGCTTCCTGTAAGATTCCCTTTTTCTATAAAAATAATTTTATCTGCATCTACTACAGTAGAAAGTCTATGTGCAATAACTAACGTTGTTCTGCCTTTCATTAAGTTATTTAATGCCTTTTGAACGACAGACTCTGATTTACTATCTAAACTAGAAGTTGCTTCATCTAACATAAGAATTTGTGGATTTCGAAGTAACGCTCGGGCAATGGCAATTCGCTGTCTTTGTCCTCCAGAAA
>NZ_JAVFVN010000991.1:0-908 GCF_030910085.1 Stenotrophomonas maltophilia group sp. RNC7
TTATTTTTACATCTACATACTGAATCGATTGGATAAATAATTCCATAGTCAATATTATACGGTGATTTATCCCAAGTTATACTATTAATTGAATCGATAAAAATTTTATGATTTCCTATTCTTTTCGAAATTCCAGGCTTAACTTTTAAATTATTATTCTCAAATATTGAATTGACATTATTCATACCATTTACTCTAAATAGAATTGTAGAACTTTCATTTATTAATTCTTTTATAATTTTTAAAACTAACTTATGTTTTTCATATTGATGTGTACCAGTTAATAACATGCATTTTTCATCTGAGGTTAAAAATTGACTTATATTTAAAATAGCATCCTCTCTGTTATTCATTTTTATTAACCTCCTATTTGTAAATTATATAAAAAATAGTCTATTAGTTTTTGCTTATTATTTAGAAATCTTCATTTTCAATCCATTTAGCATTATAATCATTTTCATCGTAAAAATTAGTCAATTCTTCAATTGCGCCGTGTAAAGCTTCTAATTCAGAATCTATCATCACACACCTAGAAGATGTATATGGTCCAGCCTGTTTACTCCCATGATAGTGATGGCTATTTGAGTAACTATATTTTCTATTTTTTATGCCTTGTTGTATTTTAATTTTTATTTTCTGAGTACCTAAATACAGTTCAAATGAATTCACTAAAATATATACCTCGTTAACTTCAGGAAATCTTTTTAATAAATTACTATAATTCATGTTTATGCCTCCTTTCCTTGACCTTTTTCTACAGGAAAAAAGAATATCCTTTATTAATTCATCGCAAGTTTCGACATGTTGCCGAATTGCTAATTACTATTCGTTTGTTTTCAAAAAGAAAAGAGCCTGTTAGCCTCCTATTCATTTTCACTTTTAAATGCTTGCTTACATTTTTTAAGAGT
>NZ_JAVFVN010000996.1:0-36095 GCF_030910085.1 Stenotrophomonas maltophilia group sp. RNC7
GCGCACCGTACTGCATTCACGGCGCTGAGTGGCCGCCGCGGCAGGCCCCCCGCCCCACCAAGGCCCCCCCCCCCCCCGACCGGCGGCGCGGCCCCCACCCCGCGGGACAGAAAGTGAAACACACCACCCCGGAGTGGGGTGCATCACCCCCCCCCGGGGCCGGGGCAGGCCCGGCCGCACCGGGCGCGGCGGGGGGCCAGGGGGTCGCGCCGGGCCTGGCCCGGCGGCCACTCAGCGCCGTGAATGCAGTACGGTGCGCTGGCGCATCGCGTTGAATTCCTGCTCCACCTGCTGGATATCCTCGGCCTGGAACCCGGCCGCGTCCAGCAGCTGGTCGGCGGCGGCGGCCGCCAGCGGATCATCGTCACGCTGGCGCCAGCAGCGCGCTGGCAGGAAGTAACCCACTTCGCTGCGCCCGCGCATGATCACCACCGGCCGGCCCGCATACAGCAGGAACTCCGCCAGGTGCTGGCGCAGCCCCTCCACCGAGACATAGGCCGGGCCGATGCCCAGCGATCGGCTGGACGGTTCGGAACTCTCGAACAGCTTGCGACGGCTCATCCACTCCTCCTTATGTGCAGCGCGTGGTCTCCTTTCCCTAGACGGGCGCATCGCTGCGCCCCCGCCACGCACTACGTGATCCACATCACGCCGTCACTCAGAACCCGGTATTGAACTCCAGCTGGAACACGTCGATCGACAGTGGAGCACCGGACACTTCCTTGGCCGCCATCCACTTGCCGCTGATCCAGCTGCGCGCGTCCAGCGCGTAGGCGCCGCCCACGTAGTAGCCGCGGGCGTTGGTGCCTCCGAGGTGGAAGTTCGGGTCGTTGTAGGCGTCCGGCAGCGCATCGGCCTCGATGCGCTTGTAGCCCAGCAGCGCCTGCCACTGCCCCTTCTCCTTCAGGTCGGTGGCACCGAAGGTGGCCTGCACCATCCAGGCGGTGTCGCCGCTGCGGAACGTATCGATGCCGGCGGTGCCACCGGCACCGTAGTTGTTGACGATGCCGCTGTTGGCGCGGATGAACATCTTCTGCTTGTCGTAGGCCAGATTGCGGATGTAGTCGCCATCCAGGCGCAGGCCGATGCCCTGGGCCAGCTGCGTATCCCAGCGCAGGTTCAGCGTGGCCAGGCGGAATGCCGAGGCCAGGCCGACGTACTGCGGGGTGGGCGTGTTGGCTGGATCCAGCGGGTTGCGTGCGATGTCGCGGATCAGCATCAGGGTGTTGCCCTTCTGCATGAAGGCCGGGCGCGACCAGTCGGTGTCGCAGCCGACCGCGCCTGCGTACAGCGCGCACGGCGAGGACAGGCGGCCACTGATGTTCTTGAAATCGTAGTAGCCCAACGCGGCGCGCAGCGCGTTGTCGTCGTTGAAGCGCCAGTTCACGCCCACCTGTGCGCCGGACAGCCACTTGTTCTCGTTCGGGGTCTTGACCCGGCTCTGACTGGGCGCGCTGTCGGAGGTGTACTCCAGCGGTACCACTGCCAGGTTGGCGAACAGGCCGAGGTCACCGCCGTCGAAATCGTACTGCAGGTTGGCGGCCAGGCCGTCGAAGTTCAGGTCGTTGGAGAACAGCGTATCGCTGGTCCAGAACGGATTGCCGAAGCGGCCGCCGCGCACCGTCACCCAATCGGCCGGACTGTAGGCCAGCCAGGCCTGGTCCAGCCACACGTCCTTCTTGCTCAGGCCACCGCCCAGCTGCTCGGTGGTCGACACCGGGCCATTGCTGCTGCCGCTGGCCAGGCGCACGCCGGCCGTGGTGTGCTGGCCGATGGTCGCCTCGATGCCGAGGCGAGCGCGGATGCGCCAGAGGTTGCGGCGGTCCTGGCGGGTGTTCAGCAGCGGCGGCAGCTGCAGGTTGGTGTTGGTGTTGGTGTCGAAGCCGTTGCCGGAATTGATCGACGACCAGTTGCTGACGATGTCGCTGTTGCGTTCGGAGAAGAAGCGCGACTCGCTGCGCACGCGCATGTCACCGGTAACCTTGATGCGCTTGGTCCACTCAGCCACTTCGTTCGGCGCCGCCCAGCCCTCGGACCTGGCCTGCGCCATCACCTCCTGGCGCACTTCGTCACGAATGCCGTCGCGCACGCTCTGCGGTACGTACGGCACGCGCACGTCACCGGCCTCCAGGGCCACGCCACCACTGGCGGCCGGTGTCCCGGCGGCCGCGGTGTGCTGCAATGCCTCTGCTTCGGCCTGCGCCTGCACCAGCAATGCCTGGCCGTCTTCGGGTTTCAGTGCACCGCTGGCGATCAGCCCCTTGATCAGCTTGACCATGGTGGTTTCGGCGGCCATCGCGCCGGCCGGGGCGGCCAGGCTGAGCAGCACGGCGCAGCACAGCAGCGCCCGTCGGGCCGGCCGCGGGCGGCGGGAATCGGTTCGTGCGCGGACGTGGTCGTTCATCACGGTTCTCATCGAATGAAGGGAAATCACGGAGGTCGGGGAATCAGGCCCCGGGCCGGCGGCCCTGGATCAGGACGCGGGCGGGGAAATCAAGCGACGGCGGCGGTGCCTGGTCGACCTTGCCGATGCGACGCAGTGCATCGAGCACGGCCGCGTCGGCCTCCTCGTTGCCACTGCCACGCACCAGCTCGACCTTTTCCAGGCGACCATCGCTGGCCAGCCACACATTCACCTGCAACTGGAACGCCAGACGCTTGACCTTGTCGTCGCGCGAGATCGCCTGCTGCATCAGGTAGCCGAGGTAGCGCCCATAGGTGGCGTTGCCGGCACCGCCACGACCGACACCGGACGAACCGCCACCACTGCCGGACTGGATGCCGAAGTTGTCGCCACCGGCCTGCGCGTCGGCATTCATCGTCACCGGATCGCTGTTGTCCGGGGTCGGCGTCGGCTCTTCGGCCGGCGTCGGCTGATCCAGCGGCTCCGGTTCGGGCATCGCCTCTTCCGGCGGCGTTTCCGGTTCCGGCGGTTTCTCCGGCGGCGGCGGGGGTGGCGGAGGCGGTGGCGGCAACGCCAGCATCGGCGGCTGCACCACCGGCCGGCGGGTGCTTGCGGTGTCCTTGAACAACAGCCACCACAGCGCGACGCCAAGCACCAGCAACGCGACCAGCACCAGCGCGACGGTCACCAGCAACGGGCGACCACGCATGCCGGGCTCCGGCCGAGGGGGTTGATGGGCGGTCATGCCTCAGCCCTGCGCCTTGCCGGTGACCAGGCCCACCTGGGCCAGCTCCAGGCGCCGCAGCAGGTCCAGCACCTCGACCACACGGGCGTACTGCACCTGCGCATCACCCCGCACGATCACCGGAAAATCCGGCGTGGTCGCGCGCTCGGTGCGCAGCCGGTCTTCCAGCTCGGCCATCGTCACCGGGTAGGCATCCAGGAACACCTGGCCACTGGGGTCGATGGTGATCGCCTTGGTCTTTGGTTTCTCCAGCGCTACGGCGTTGCTGGCCTTCGGCAGGTTGACCTCGATGCCGGGGATGGAGGCGTTGCTGGTCAGGATGAAGATCACCAGCACCACCAGCAGCACGTCGACGAAGGGCGTCACGTTGATGCCCTTCTCGCGCTTCTTGATGCCGAACTTCGCCTTCTGGCCCATGGCGCGCCCCTCAGCCCTGCACCGCGGCCGGGCCGCGCCCGTCCTGCTCTTCGGCCAGGCGCGCGGCGAACTCGTCGATGAACACCGCCATGTCGGCGCCGATAGCTTCGGCACGCGCGCCCAGGTAGTTGTAGCCGAACAGTGCCGGGATCGCGACGCCGAGGCCGGCCGCCGTACACAGCAACGCTGCGGCCATGCCGGGTGCCACCGAGTTGATGTCGACCGCGCCGGCCATCGCCGCCACCACGAACACCAGCATGATGCCGATCACGGTGCCGAACAGGCCCACATACGGGGCTCCCTCGATGGTGGTCGACAACCAGTTCATGCGTCGTGCCATTGCCTCCTGCTCACGCACCATCACCGCATCCATCGACGCGCGGATCGCCGCGATGGTGGCGCCACTGAGGTAGCCACTGTTGCCGTCGCGCTGATGGCGCTGCTGCATTTCATCGATGGCCACCTGGTAGATGCGCCACAACGAACCGTCGTGCATCGCGGTGGGGGCCTTGCCCTGGCGGTCCATGTCGGACAGGGTGCGCAGCGGCACACCGGACAGCTTGCCGAAGCTCTCGGTGAACACTGCATTGGCCTTGCTGGTACGGCCGAAGTGCCGCCCCTTGGCGATCATGATCGCCCACGACAGCAGCATCATCAGGCCGAGGATCGCGACCACCACCCAGGCGTCGAACGGCATCGCCTTGAGGATGAAGGCGAAGTGGCTCTGGCCGGTGGACTGCTCGTCGGCGCCGTAGCTGATCAGCCGCGAATCGGCACCCTGTGCGGTGGCATCGGCCAGCAGCAGCGCGGCCGGCCGTGCCACGCGCGAGATGCGCAGTTCATCCAGCGCACCTTCGAAGTTGGCCAGTGGCTGCACCGCGCCCGGCGCATCGGCACCCACCACCGGAGCCGTGCCCAGCGCCGGCAGCGCACCGCTCAGCTGGGCAACGACGCGCCCGTTGAGGTACAGCTGCAACGCGCCCTTCTCTGCCGTCAGTGCAACGTGTGCCCACTGTCCTTCCGGAACCGGCTGCGCAGGCGTGCTGCGCTGGCCATTGAGCTGCACGAACGGCACGCGGTTCTCGATGCCCAGCACCAGTTCGGACGCGCCATCTCGGCGGGCGTAGATGGCCTGCGCAGCGGTGTTGCTGCCGGGCTTGATCCAGGCCGAGACGGTCAGCGGTGCACCCGCTTCCTGTGCCAGCGAGGCGCTGGCCGGCAGCGGCAGCGGCGCGGTGCCCAGCTGAACGCCGCGACCGATCACCGAGCCTTCCGCTGGCGGTGCCACGGCACCGGCGTTGTTGCCGTAGGCGGTGGTATCACGCGCCGGGGCGTTGGCCTCGGCAAAGTGGTAGACCAGCGTATAGTCCGGATCGAACACCTGCTGGCCGTTGCCGCTGGCCGGGGCCTTTTCATTGCCGTAGTACATCCAGATCGTCTGCGGCGCGGCGGCACTGACCGCCGGCACGTCCACCCAGACCAGGGCCAGGCCCATCTGGGGATCGAACTGTTCGATCTGGTGGGCCAGCACGGTACGGCCATCACCCGAGACGAAGCGCAGGTCGTTGCCCGCATCCTGGGTGCCGTCGAAGCCGAAGTTGCCGGTATGCAGGCGCAGCAGCAGCGGCGTGCGGCCCGGGTCACCGGCCAGGCCCGCGCCCTGCGGTCCGGCGTCGATGGTGATCGGCTTGCGGTACTTCCATTCGGCCTGCCACCAATTGGCATCGGCCGCAGCCGCCGGCAGCGCAAGCAGCGCGGCCAGCAGCAACAACACTCGGGAAAGCAAACGGTCCATGCGAAGGGTCTCCGGAGAACGCATGTTCAAGGGAAGGGTCAGTAACTGGTGCTGATGTTGAAATGCAGGCGCGGGTCGTCCTTGCGCGTGACCGGGCCATCGGCGTAGGGCCAGGCGTAGTCCAGGCGCAGTTGCAGGTGTTCACCCAGGCGCAGCTGCGCGCCCAGGCCGACCGAGGCCAGGTTGTACTTGTCGCGCTGTTCGGGCAGCGGCTGGCGCAGGCGCAGGTAGGCCGCGTCGGCAAAGCTGTAGACGCGCAGGTCGGTGCCGCGCCACAGTGACCACGCAGGCGTGCGCCATTCCAGGCTGGCCAGGCCGCCGTAATCGCCGATCGCCTCGGCCGACAGGTAGCCGCGCACGGTGTACATGCCACCTGCGGCGAACTGCTCGGCCGACACCAGTGGCGCATCGGTTACCTGCAGCGAGCCGCGCGCATACCATTGCCAGTCGCTGCCGAAGGTATGCGTGTTGGCCACGTCGGCCTTGAACGCCACGAAACTCGGGTCGGCCCAGTAGCGCTTCTGCCCGAACGCAGTGGCGTCGCTGCCGTAACCGAACAGGCGGCGGGTACCGGCCACCAGCTGGGTGTTGATGCTCAGCTGATCGTGCTCGCCCTGGCGCACGCCGACGAAGGCCAGGGTGATCGGCGCGTACTTCAGCGGCGTCTTCAGGCTGTCCTTGCCCATCTGCGTGTCCTCCTCGGTGTCCTTGAAATCCACGCCGAGGCTGAGCTGGCGCCACCACTGGCTGCTGCCCGGCAGGCGGTAGTTGAGCTTGAGGCCGATCGAATGGCCGTTGCCGATCACATTGGTGCCGGTGCCGGTGCCGACCTGCCCACCTGCATTCAACACGCGGCTGTCGGATCTGTAGCCGGAGGCTTCCAGGCTCCACGGCGTGCCTTCGAACGGCATTGTGTACGAGGCCGAGAACACCTTGGCCTGCTTCGTGTCTTCCGGCGCCAGATACACGCCAAGGTTGGCGCTGTGCCCACGCTTCCAGAGATTGTCGTAGGCCAGCGAAGCACTCAGGCGCAGCTTCTCGGTGTCGGCGCTATGGTCGTTGTTGAGTGACGCACTGGCACGCCACGGCGACTTCTCCTCGACCTGAAGGTCCACATCCATCGTGCCCGGCACCTGGCCTTCGCGCACCAGTGGCATCACCTGCCGACGCCCGCCTTCGTTCAGTGCGGTCAGTTCCTTCTGGGCCTGGTCGAAGTCGGGAACCTTGCCTTCCGCCAATGCCGGTACGCGTTCACGAATGCGTTCGGGCGATTCGTGGCGGGTACCGACCACGCGCAGCTGGCCGATCGGCGTCTGCTGCACCTTCAGCAGCACCACGCCACCGCTGACCTGCTGCTCGGGCAACTCGACGTAGACCGACTGGTAGCCGGCCTGCTGGTAGAGCGCATGGACGGCATCGCGCGCCTTCTCGACATCGGCCAGGGTCTTGCCCGGGCCGAGGAACGGTTCCACCGCGCGTTCAATCTCCCGCGGATCGAGCACCGTGTTGCCGCGCACGATGAATTCGTTGATGTTCACGCTGGGCGCGGGTGCTGCCTCCTGCGCGAGCAGCGGCAGCGGCAGCGCTGCCAGCGCCAGCACCAACGGATGCAGGCGCAGCGGAAGGCGAACGGCTCGGCACGGAACAGGAGTCATCGAAGGCATCGCGTCGTATCGAAGGGAGGGGCCAGGGAGCGGCGCGTGGATCTACCAACAGGACGTGTACATCGCGTCAAAACCGCCAACAGTTTTGTGACAGCGCTGTCATCTTTTGATAGCGCCGCAACGCACGCAGGCGGACCCAGCCTTGGCTACCCGTCTTCATTGCAGGACATCGATTGCTGCGGGAGATTCGAGATGTGTGAATCGCTGATGCCGCGCCTGCGCGCTGCTCTCACCCTCGCCCTGCTGCTGGCGCTGCCATCGGGTCGCGCCGACGAGGCGAAGAAGCAGCAAGAAGCTGCGCCCTGCATCGAAGTGCAGGTCAACGGCGAACGGATTCCGGCCTGGGACTGCCTGCAACGCAAGCTGGCGCCTGCGACAAGGCCGGCGAAGTCGCCGGCGCTCCCCGAAGCCGAACGCCTGATGCGGCAGCCCGGCAACCAGCTGATGCAGTACAACCTGGAAGGCACGCGGCAGCGTATGGGCGATGCGTTCGGTCGCTCGGTGGTGCCGCAGCGACCTGCGCGCTGAGCCTGCGCCTCTGTAGCGCCGAGCCCCTGCTCGGCTGTCTTTGTATCCGTCGACGAGGCCAAGCAGAAGCAGCCGAGCGCAGGCTCGGCTCTACAGGGCGGCCGGCACGATGCCATCGCTCGGCACCGGTGGCAGCGTGGGAACCGCCAGGCTGCGCGACTGCCCTGCCTGGTTCAGCTCCACCGTGTTGGCACTGATGCTGGCCAGCACCGTGCAGGGCCCCAACCGCTGGCCCGGCGCGTAGGCCTCGGCAGGACGCCCATCCACCGAGAGCAGCGCAAGCGGTGCGTGGTCGCCGGCCATCACGCCCAGCACCACCACCTCGGTCTGCACTGCGCCGGGAGACAACAGGCGCACCAGCGGCAGGCTTGCCACCGCATCGAACATCGGCCGCACCGCCGCCTCGGTCTTCGCTTCGCTGGCGGCCGCCACGGGCGCTACCGCAGACAGAGTGACGCCCCAGTAGGCCACCACGGCCAGCAGCAACGTTGCCGCCAGCAGGGTCAGTATGCGATTGCGATCCAAGCGCCTGCCATCCATGTTCCGCACCGTCGCCACGTTCGTCCCTGCCCACGCTAGCAGCTGCGGCTGACGCTTTTGTTTCATCATGCAGGCCTAGGCTGGTAGGCATCGGCCAGCACAGGAGGCAACGTCGATGCAGCGCATGCCGCGTGGTTTCACCCTGCTGGAACTGATGGTGGTGCTGGTGATCATCGGTATCTGCACGGCGGGCATCGGGCTGGGCCTGGGCAGCCTGCTCGACCCGGGCCGGCAGCTGCGACAGGAAGCCGAACGGTTGGCCCAGCGACTGCAGGTGGCGCGCGACGAGGCGCGTATCGATGGCCGCCCCCTGCGCTGGCAGGCCGACGCCGCCGGCTACCGCTTCAGCCGCCGCGAAGGCAGCCGCTGGGTGGACGTTCAGCGCGACGACCTGCTGCGTCAGCAGCAATGGCAACCGGCGGGCATCGCGGTGCAGCCGAGCACGCCGATTGAACTGAGCCCCGAATGGATTGGCGTGGCGTGGGAGGTGACGCTGTCGTTGCAGGGCCGCCAGCTGCGTCTTCGTGATGATGGCAGCGGACAGTTGCAGGTCGTGCAGTGAAGCGGAACAGGCACGGGTTCACCCTGATCGAAGTGCTGATCGCATTGGCGATCGTTTCAATCGCACTGGCGGCGGTGATGCGTTCGGTGGCGGTGGCCACCGACGATCAGTCGCGCCTGCGCGATCGTCGGCTGGCACTGATGTGCGCGCAGGACCGCTGGCAGGAGCTGCGCCTGGCCGGGCAGCCGCCGCAGGATGCACGGCAGCGCTGCGTGCAGGGGCGCAGCACGTTCCTGGTGCTGCAACATCTCGGCAAGGGAAGTGACGGACAGCCGCAACTGGAACTCAGCGTGGTGGCCGAAGAGGCACCGCGGCAGTCGCTGGCGCGGATGCAGCTGCCATGGACCATCATGCAATGAAGCGGGTCGCGCGTGGCTTCACCCTGATCGAGGTGATGATCGCGATCACCATCATGGGTGTGCTGGCGCTGATCTGCTGGCGTGCGCTGGACAGCGTGGCCAGCAGCGACCAGCGCCTGCGCCGGGCCGATGCCGAAACCACGACGGCGTTGCGCATCCTGCAGCAGTTCCAGCGCGATATCGAGATGCGTGCCGACGACGCGCTGATGAATGGTGCAGTGCGTCCGGCCGATCAACCGCAGCGGCTGCTGCCTCCGTCCCTGGTAAGCGAACGGCAGCCAGATGGCAGCTTCGCGCTGGAGATCACCCGCAGTGTCGGCAGTGATGGACTACGCTGGCAGCGGGTGCGCTGGTGGCGGCAGGGCACTACGCTGTGGCGGGCCAGTGGCGCGGCGACGGATCGATACCCCCTGCCCGCGCCTGAGCCGTCGAAAGGCATTGCAGTGGCCAGGGATGTGCAGCGGTTCGAGGTACGCGCCTGGCAGCCGGGCGCTGGGTGGGCGCTGTTGCCGAGCGAAGGCGAGGTGCTGCCGGCCACCGGGCTGGAACTGCGGTTGGGCCTGCGCGATGGGCGTGGGCCGCTGAGCTACCGGCGGGTGCTGGAGCTTTAGGATTCCTCCCAGGCAAAGCATCCACGCATGGCGTGGATCTGCTGCCGAGCGGCTTCTACTGCCCGGCCTGCCCTGGTGGGTGCCGACCGTTGGTCGGCACTGATGCTGGCCCAGCCATCCACGCATGGCGTGGATCTACTGCCGAGCCTGCCGCCGGGTGCCATCCTGCGCCCGGCGGCGCCGCTTCGGTGGTCCTCACCGCTGACGGCCGCTCCCTGCCCTCCGTGCCGTCCTGGCTGGGGCCGCCACCGTTCCCTGGCGGCTGGCCCGATGCTGTCCGTTCCGGCGGTGCAGCTGCATCCACGCATGGCGTGGAACTGCTGGCGACCAAGGTCGGCACCTACCGGGATCGCTCGATGCCTACCGGCGCTGCGTGCCGTCGTCGCGGCTGGCCTGCGGGAACTGGAACGCGCTGTCGGCGTCGTAGCCGCTGTTGGCGGTAGTGCCACGGGCCGGCGGCGCTACGCTGCTCGTGCCGCTGCCGAAGCCCAGGATCTGCACGCTGATCACCGACGGCTGGTTGCGCCGTGCATCGTCCTGGCTCTTGCGCATCACGTCCTGTGCCGCCTGGCTGGCGCTGTTGGCTGCGGCACTGGCCGCGGCCAGCGCATTGACGTTGACCGATGCCAGCACCGGCAGGCCCTTGCTCTCGCCCTGCACCTGGATGTTGGCCGCGTTGAGCACCTGCAGTGCGGCCAGGTTGATGTTGCCGGAGACGCGGATACCGGCCTCGCCCGCATCGATGGTGCCCAGCGGAGCGATCAGGTCGACGTCGCCCGGCGGTACTTCGGCGATGGGGTTCAACGTCGCGATGCCAGCACCGCTGGCCGGGGCCTGCGGCGACAGGATCACATTGCCCCAGCCGTCATAGACGCGGCGCGGTGGCGTGTACAGCAAGGTCGTGCGCGAACCACGACCGGCATTGATGTCACCCTGCTCCGACCACGCCAGGATGTCGCCGCCGAAGGTGGTCATCACCCGCGACAGGCCCAGCAGCACACTGTCCTGGCTGAACAGCCGGACGTCGCCTTGCCCTTGGGTCACCAGTCCGGCACTGGCCGGGGGCACCACGCCCTGCACACCGATCACGATCTGCCCACCCGGTGCCATCAGCTCGATGTTGCCGCCCGCTTCGGTACGCACGCCGGAGCCACCGTACATCACGATATCGCCGGTACGGTCGATCGTCGCACCGGGCGCAGCCTTGTCTGGCATCAGCGTGGCGATGGCCTCGCGCCCACGCAGGTAGGAGCCGAAGCGGGGCCCTTCTGCATCGGTATATTCCCGTCCACCTTCGCGCAGCTCGGCGTAATAGACCTGGCGCAGGAAGATGTGCTGCTGTTCCTGCGGCAGCGCATCGAAGGCAGCCAGCGCCCCGTCGCCGTCAGCAGCCACGCCGAAGCGCTGCTGCAGCCACTGCTTCAGCTCCTGGTCGTACACCTTGACTGCCTTGCCCGGCTGCGACGCCAGCGATTGCGCCGGATCGGCGAGGTTGGCGGGATCCAGATAGCGTGCACGCAGGGCCGCGAAATCGATCTGCTGGTTGCCGGCCGTCAGCGCGATGCTGGCGCCGGCACGGGTGTCGCCCTGCACGATGCCACCGAGGCTGACGATGCTGCCCGCATCCTCCTGGCGCAGCTGGCGGCCGGCACTGATCTCGGTGTTGCCGGGGCCGGCGATGGTCGCGTTCAGATGCACGATGTCGCGGCCCGCCGCCGCCACCGTGATGTCGGTGGGCGCGGTGTTCAACGCGGTCATCGACACCCCGAGGATGTCCCGGCCTGCCCGCAGTTGCACGGCGCCGGCGGCCTCGAACCAGTTCAGCTGCGTGCGCTGCCCCACGTTGGGATTCAGCGTGCGCCGGGCGCCGGTGGCCAGACCGATGATGTCGCCCTGCACCGCGTAGAAGCGGCTCGGCGCCAGTGCCGCAGACACAGTGGACAGCGGAGTATTGGGACCAAATGCGAACAGCGGAAGCGACGCTTCTGGCGAGGCGGTATTGCCATCGACCGAAAGGTTGTGCCGCGAGCGGGTCACATTGCCGCCGGAATCCCCCTGCTGGGCCAGGAATGCGGGGTCGAAGGGTCCCGGCAGCCGCGCGTCCGCACCCGAGCGCGCAATCTGGGTCGCGCCACGCTGGGCGAAGATGCTGCCACCGGCCAGGACGTCCAGCCGTCCTGTTGCCGAGGGTGCCAGCAGGATCACATCCTGCGTCCCCGGCGTGGCGCTGATCCGGTCCAGCTTGATATCGCCCTGCGCAGCAATGGCGCTGAAGCGCGAAGGATAGAGCCAGTAATTCAGCAGATCATCACCACCACGCACAACAAGCTGGACCTGCTCGCGCCACAGATTGCTGCCGGTCACGTTATCCGGCCCGGCGAGGCCTGGCGCGAGGTCACCACCGGCACTGAACAGATCCACGGCCGTGTTGGCGGTCCACAGGGAGAACCACGTGCTGCCTGCAGCGTGCGCGCCATCATCCTGCAGCACCGCGCTGTAGTTGGCCAGCGGCACCCGGCCTGCATCGGCGACCCCGCCGAGCACCACATCGCCCCGTGCCTGCAGCTGCGCGACCGCATCGCCCAGCACCAGCACCGGTCCGCCCATCGCGCGGGCGGCGTCGGGTGCAAACAGGTCTGCGGCGCGCTGCTGACGCAGCGTCGCGTAGTTTTCCAGGGTGACGCCCATTGCACCGATGCGCCCGGCATCGAGCTGCAGGCTGCCACGCAGATTGCTGAAGGTACCGTTGAGGTCGAGATTCTGTCCCGCCCTGGAGGGATTGAGGCTGGAGATCGTCGCCTGCAGATTCGGATTCAGTGCGCCACCGATGCGCAACCGCAGGTCGCCGCCGCCGGTCAGGTGCAGCTGGCCATCGCTGACCCGGCCGGTCGATCCCACCGCCGCGATGATCGCGCCCGAGCGCGGTGCGCTCAGCGAGCCCAGCGCGTCGCCCATCGGATCGCGGACGCCGGCATTGCGCCCAGCCTCAAGCGTCAGGTCGCCGCCGCCCAAGGTGCCGAAGCCGGTGAAGCCGACCATCCGCGGAGAGGCGCCAGCGGCAGCGGAGACGTTGGTGTAGGTGCCAAAGTTCACCCACCAGCTGGTCGGCACCGGCTCCACGCCGGTGGTGCTGCCGGTTCCCTGCCGCCACAGCCAATTGCCGACCGAGGCACTGGAGTACAGCGCCCAGTCGCGCTCGCTGGTGCCCGACTCCGCGCGCGCGGTCCAGGCGTCGCCGACGATATCGCGCCCGGCTTCGACGCGAAGATTGCCACCACGATCCGGATACCAGGCCTGGTAGCCTGCGATCGCTGCGTCATAGCTGCCCGGCACCAGGTTCGGCCCCAGCAGTGCGGTGTTCCAGGGAGCCGCTGCGCGGGGCGAATTGAAGGCAGCGTCGCGGCCCCCACCCAGCGCGGTGGGAGTGCCGGCGGTGTAGACACCGAAGCCTGACTTCATCACGACGTCACCGGCAGCGAGCAGCTCCATGTCACCCTTGCCGGTGCGCAGTACGCTCCACGCCGGCGTGCCCGCACGCTTGCCGTAAGTGGTCACTTCGGTCTGCGTGCCGCCGCCGGCGCAGTAGGTGGGCGCGGTACTGCAGAACTCATCTTCGGTCATGCCGAACATCGCGGCGAAGTCCTTCGCAGGGGTGCCCACGTAGGACTCGTCGCCCCAGTAATCCAGCGAGCCCTGCGCGGCCACCTGGCGGGGTGCCGGGCCGCAGTAGTCGGCCGACATCGCGCAGAACTCATCTTCGGTGAAGCCGAACATGTCGGCCAGCTCCGCGATCGGACGGCCCGCATAGGACGTGTCGCCGATCCAGTCCAGCGATGCCCGCTCGGTCAACGCACGATCACCCACCCAGATGATCTCGGTCTTGACCGTGCCGATCGAGCCCTGGTGGGTATCAGCCAGCACCACGCTGCCTTCGCTGCCCCAGCGCCGGCTGCGTGGATCGGCCGCCCCGGCATCGGCACCGGCAACCACGGTCAGGTCCCAGGAGCTGGTGCCCTCGGCGAGCATCGGCGCCAACGCCCAGTTGCGCCCCTGGTTGCCGTTGGCATCGGTCGGCCGCAGATTCACCGGCGCGTCGCCGGGCAGCTCCACCTTGGTCAACGAGGGAATGTACGCGCCCACCTTGAGCGCGACTTCCCGTGCCAGGCGCAGCGCAACCGGCAGCACCGCGCCGGCGGGCCACTCCTGTGCCGCCACCTGTACCGCACTGCGCAGGCGGAAGCCGGCTCCCAGCCGCGCACCTGCCGCCAGCACCAGCGGCTCCTGCAGCACGGTGCCCGCGGCCAGCGTCTGCCCGGAGTCGGTGGTCACCGCCGCACCCAGTACGGTGCCCGCTGGCAGGCGCAGGGTCTGCGAGATGACCATCGGCGCGGGCAGCACGGTACCAACCGGAAGCGCTACCGATTCGACCGGCACGTCGTAGTTCAGGCGGGTGCCGGCCTGGAACTCGGTGCCGGGCTGCAGCTTCACCCCGTCCACCGGCACCACCAGACCGCTGCCGAAGGGGGTGTGCCCCGCGCTGCCATTGCGACCCTCATACAGCTGCCAGCCCCCCTCATCCGGCGTGGACGGTGGCGGTGCGAAGCCATCGTTGATGCTGCCGTAGACGTTGATGTTGCCTTCGGCCCGCAGCACCAGCGAGGCCGATTCGCCGAAGCCACGCCGCGATGGATCGGCGCGGTTGGCTTCGGGCCCGTAGCGGTAGCCGGACAGATCGATGTCGCCGGCAATGGTCAGGTCGCCGTCCGGGTTGGCGTCGCTGCGCCGCGCCACCACCTGCACGCCGGGACGAAGGCGGACATCACCCAGCGCGCGCGTGCGCTGCTGCAGGTCCGGGTTGCCCAGAGCACCATCGATCCACGCCACGCTGTGCGGATCGACCACCTGGTCCAGCCACTGCTGGGTGACCAGCTGCGCGCGGTTGCCGCGCACATCGGCGGTGCCGGCCAGGGGCGCATCGTCGTAGCGGCGGACACCATTGAGCTGGATGCCGGCCGCGCCATCGATGCGCAGGCCATTGGCCGCGGCAATCGCCGCGTCGTTGCTGCCCACCCGCGGCACATCGATCTTCAGCGAGCCCCGCGCAGTGCCGTCGTTCTGTCCAGGGCCGTCACCGACGGCAACGTCGCTGCCGGCACGCAGGTCAAGGTGCGCCGCGCTGCCCAGACCCACGGCGCCCTCGGCGCTGCCCAGCGCGATGGTGGCCCGGTTCGGACTGTCGATGATCTTGCCATGGCTGTCCACGCGCAGGCCGGTACCGTGCGCGTCCAGCGTGCCATCCACCTGCAGCTGGTCGCGGGCGTACAGGCGGATGCTGCCGACCTGCTCGCCGCTGGCATCGATGCGACCGGCCACGGTCAGGCTACCCGCGTCGACACTGATGTCGACCCGGCGCGCCTTCACTTCGTCGCCGATCCGCAGATCGCCTTCACCAATCTGGAAGCTGCGGCCGCCGACGACACCGCCGGCGGTCAATCGCTGGTTGAGGCCGGCGAAGTCCTGCAGCTGGCGTGCCCGCACCACAAGTTCACCACCGTCGTAGGGCACCAGCGTGCCGCCGGCATCGTAGCGGCCACTGGCGGCACCCTGCAGAACACCGGCCAGATCGGCTTGGCCGGCCATTGCGGTGACCGTCATGCGCCCGGCGCGGTTGTTGCGGGCAGAAACATCGATGCGGGAGGCAGCATCGGTGCGGATGTCACCCGTGTCGCTGGACAGCAGGACATCACCGCCCCAGCTGAACTTGTCCACGTCGTACAGCGGGACCTTGCGCCCGGCCAGGTCCAGCGCCGCCCGGCCGCCAAGCGTGATGCCCTCGCGCGCGCTCGCCGACAGCCGTCCTGACGCCAGCGCGATCGTGCTGTCCAGCGTGATCCGGTTGGCGTCGATGCTCAGCTCACTGCCCAGTGCATCGCCACCCGCCTTGCCGGTGCCCCCGTGCAGGCGGAACTCGCCGCCAGTGCGCACGCGCAGCTGCGCGGCGGGATCGGCAGTCAACAGCGGTGTATCGATACCCAGGCTGCCTCCGCTGTACTGCCAGCCCTTGTCGGCCAGATAGTCGCCGCGCTGCTGGAACACGTCCAGCGTGCCCTGCGCGGAGAACGACAGCTGCTCCGAAGCACTCAGGTTCAGCGCACCGAATCCGAGCACCTGCCGGTTCGCAGGTACTTCAGAGCTGGGACGGCTGAATGGCGCCCGCCCGAGCTGCAGCTGGCGGGTGACGATGTCCAGCTGCCCGGCGCCGAGCCGGTCCACCATCGGATCGGCCGGCGGTACCGACGCGTCGCTGCCCGGCGCCTGGCTCGCCGCCAATGCGCCGTCCCAGACCAGCGTGTCCACCAGGATGCGCGCGCGGTCGGTCGCCGCGCCGTAGCCGCGGATGGCCTGCGCACCCAGCACAAGCGTCTGCAGGCCACTGCGGCCGGTGGCACTGTCGCGCGCGTCCAGGTCGACGCTGCCGAACACGTTGACAGACTCCCGCGCGACCAGGCTCAGCGTGTCCAGCGCCGGCGCGCCGGTGGCGTCATTGCCGCGCAGCAGTTGCTGCAGCACGGACTGGTTCATGGTCATGCCACTGGGCAGCGCCCCTGCCGCAGCGGCCTGCGCGATCGCTTCGGCACTGCCCAGGTTCAGCGCCGCCATGCTCAGGCCGAGCTGACGGGTGCCATAGCTGACCGAGTCGCGCATCTGCAGCGTGCCATCGGTCGCTACCGCGATGCTGCCATCGGAAACCAGCCGGGCCTGGCCGTCGCACGCCCCCTGGCACCCCCCGATGTCGATCGCCACCGGACCGGCCTCCACGCCCGTGGTGCCGGTGATCAGGTTCAGGCGCTGGTTGGACACTGCAAGCAGACCGCCGGAGACCTGGTAAGGCAGCGTCGCGCTGGCACCTGCGTTGGCGGTTGCGAACGGCAGTGTATCGAGGGTCGCACCGGCCTCGACCAGCACGCCGCTGCCACCGGAGGCCGCTGCCACCAGCACCTCCGGTGCGTTCAGGGTGACACCGGAACGCACCGCCACACTGCGCGCCTGGCCGGTCACCGCCACCTGTGAGGCCTCCTGGCTGAACTGCCCGCCGATGATCATCCGTGCCGGCAGGAAGGCATTGAGCGCGTCGTCGCTGAAGGTGGCGCCGCGATCACGCGCCTGCGATTGCGCGCTGCCGTCAACGATCTCCAGTGAACCGACCGCCGGGCTCGCCAACGTGGCTGCCAGCGTGCCGCCGCGCCCCTTGTCGGCGGCGGCGCCGAACCGCGCGGTGCCAGCGAAGCGGATGGCAGGCGTGTCTGCACGACCTGCACCTTCGCCCAGCGCAAGGGTCAACCCGAGCGCATCGATGGTCTGCCAGCCACGCGACTCGCCGCGGCGGTCGGCCACCGACTGCGCGAAGCTGTTGTAGGAGGTTTCGTTGTAGCCCGAGTGCCGGCGTACCACTGCGGCGGGCGTCAGCAGGATGTCGGTGAGCAGCGGCGAGAATGCCGCGCCCAGCGCCGTGCGCTGCTGCCCGGACACACGCCAGGTGCCGGTGCCGGTCGCAATCGGTTGCACGATGCCGGAGGTGCCGGTAGCGCCCAGCTCCACCCGGAATGCACCGGGCTGCAGCGCATAGCTTGCCGGCATCAGCGTGTAGGTGCCGGCCGCCAGGCCGGGCACGCCAGCCGGCACGGTGATCTGCTGGCCCACCGCCGGAGCTGCGAATCCTTCTTCGCCGCTGGGGGCGAACGCCTCGGCGCGTCCCGGTACGATCGCGTACACCGGGTTGCCCGACGCACTGAACGCGTAGCGCGGATTGGCGTCTGCCAACGCCGTGCGCAGCACGTCGACGGAGCCGCCGCGCCCGGACACGAAGGCGGCACCGGTCAACTCACCACCGCCGGACATGTCCAGCAGTGCCCCCGGCGCCACCTCGATCGCGTTGGCCTTCAGGGTCACCCCCATCGAGGAGATGCCGGCCGGCGTCAGCGAGCTCAGGCTGCGCGTGCCTACCCGCCAGTCGACACCATCGACGGTGCCACCATAGGGCAGCGACAGGCCGGCACCGCTGGTGGAGGTAACGCTGCCTGGCAGCAGTTCCACCCGGCTGCCGATGGTTCCGCTCTGGATCAGGCCGCCCAGCTGCAGCGTGCCCATCGGCGCCTGCACGTTGCCGCCCTGCTGCACCGTGGCAGCCACCAGACGAAGCGTGCCCAGCGCCGATTCCGGCGCCGGCTGCGTGGCCGCACCTGTGCCGTGGATTCGCAGCACGGCAGCTGGATCGGCCCAGTAATCAGCGGTCTGCACGGTCTGCGCCGAAGCGCCGGCCACCAGCGTGCCGACCGCGCCTGCGGTGGGGTACAGGCGGGCGGCGGTCACGTCCATCGAACCGGCCGTCATCAACGCGCTGGTGTTGCCACTGCTGGCAATGCCGTTGGTCAGGCGCACGTCACTGCGGCTTTCCAGCGCCACGTGGTCGAACCCGGGCAGCCAGGTGACGTCGCGGATGTCGATCAGCGCGGCCTGCACCGCCAGCGCGTGATCGTCCGGCCCAGCCGAAGCGACCGCCACGGTACCCTGCAGGTTCTCGCCCGCCAGCTGGCCCCAGCGCGCCTGCGCCAGGCGGACGTAGGGCGCACTCAGCCGCAACGCCGACGACGGCCCGGCATCCACGGCCATGCCCAGGCTCGAAGTGCCTTGGCCATGGATGCGCAGGCTCTGGGCCAGGCGCAGGTCGACATCGCCGACGGCGCGGATGTCACCGAACACGGACAGGTTGTCGAAGCCGCCCGCCTGCAGCTGCTCGACCGACAGCGCGGCGTGGCCATACTCCAGTGCGGCCGGCAGTGGCTGCACCGGTGCGCTGTGCTGGCTGAGGGTGATCGCACGTGCGCGCAGTACCTCCTCGCTGGCGCCAGGTGCATGGATGCTGCCGCCGAAGGCCAGCCCAAGGGTGCCGCCGCGTGCGCCGGCACCACCGGCGGCCGCGTCCATCCCGCCCTCCAGATACAGTGCATTGGCCGAGCGCAGCACGATCTGCCCGCCGTCGCTGTCCACGCGTACACGGCCCTGACCGTCGATATCCAGCTCGGCCGACGCACCCCGTGCCTGCAGGCGCGCACCGCGTTCGACCACCACGAAGGCTTCCGGTGGTCGGTTGTCGACGAATGCTGCGGTCTCCCAGTCCAGCGCCCCGCCGATCTCGATGCGTCCACCCGCGCGCACCTGCCCGCGCAGGCGGCCGCTGGGATCGGGCAGCGAGATCGCGTCTGCATCGGCATCCAGCAGCGCGCCTTCGGCGAAACGCCAGGTGCGTTCGGTGCGCTGCCCGGCGTACAGCGCATTCTGCGGACGCACATCGTCGATCACGATGCGGCCGCCCTTCGCACGCAGTGTGCCTTCAACATCGATGTTGCCTGCACCCAGCAGCGAGATCGTCTGCCCTGGATCGACCGCCACCAGTGCATCCTTGCCGACCCGCAGGTCACCGCCCACGCTGTTGCGGTCCGAACGCAGGCTGATGCTCGCACCGGCGCGCTGGCTGACGCGCCCGTTCGACGGATCGGCGCTGTACAGCGGCGCATCCCATGCCGCCAGTGCGGACGCCCGATCGGTTGCCGTCTGCGCGTCCTGGGTCATGCGCAGGCCTGGCAGGGCAGCGACCAGCCGCGCGCCGTCGGCCACCTCCACGCCTTGGTGGCCGTTGATGTCGTACTGTGCGAAGCCACTGCCGAACAGGCCGGGGTCCAGTCGCAGCGACGCGCCCGCCAGGTCCGCATCGCCCACCCGAACGTGGCCACCTGTTCCCAGCGAGAAGGCACCACTGCCCTGGCCTCGGCCACTGAACCGGCTCCCCTCGCCCAGTTGCACCCGGCCACTGCCGTCGGTCGTAACCGTGCTGCTGTTGGCCTGCAGGCTGACGCTGCCCCCTTTGCCGATGCGGCCTTTACCGCGCAGGTCCAGCGCGGCGCCGGCCTCGACGTCCACCGTTGCCTCGGCGCCCACGACCACGTCATGACTGTTGCTCAGGCTCAGGCGACCGCCATCCGTCCAGGCACCGCTGGCGTCGAGCGGCATCGCCAGTGACGCGTTGCTCCATTCACCGGAGAGATCGATCCGCGTGCCGTCGGCAATGGCGGCGCGGGCGCGGCCATCGTGCAGCAGCGCCGTCGGCCGGCCCTGGACATCCAGCAGGTTGCCCGCCGACAGCTGGCCGCCGGCAATGCCGATGTCGCCTGCCAGTTCCACCTCGCTGCCGGTCAGGTTGAGCTGTCCGCCTGCCTGAAGCCGAAGGCTGCCGTCGACGCGGATGCCATCGGCGGTCGCCAGGTCGATCCGTCCCCACTGCTGGGCACTCAGCGCTGCGATATCCAGCCACACGGTGTCACGCCGCTCCTCGTCGACCGGAGCCAGCAGCGACCACGCCGCCTTCGCCGGAGCCTTGTCATCCAGGCGCACATCCGAGCCGAACACACCGCTGCGGCCCTGGCCGTCGTAGCGCCCCAGGTACAGCTGCGCATTGCGCGCCACCGCCGTCTGGGCCTGCGCATAGCCATCCAGTGCGGCCTCCGGCCTGCGGTTCTGCTGCGCGCCCTGGAAGGTGGCCGTCTCAACCTTCCCATCCAGCACCGCGGTCGGTGCGGAGACGATCAGCCGTCCTGCATCGCGGCCGACCGTGTACCCGTTGTCGACACGCTGCGCCGCGAATACGATCGGATCACGGAAGGTCTCGGTGATGCCCCAGCGTTCCTGCTTCACTTCATGGCCGCTGTACAGGCCATCGAACAGCATCTCCGCCGGCGCCTCATCAAGGCGGTAGACCTGGCCGTCGACGCCGCGCACCCAGCTCTGCCGGACCACGCCGCTCTGCACATCCAGGCTGCCGCCGGCAAGGTTGATGCGTGAGCCACCGTTCGTGATCACTTCCCTGCCGCCCAGCAGGACGGTGCCTCCCTGCGCGGCCCATTCGCCGATCGAGTGCCCCTGGTTGTCGAGGTAGCCCCCCACTTCCAGCAGGCCGCCAGCAGCGTACCAGCGCTCCCCCTCGTAGCCCCCGGTTCCGGCCGGAACGTGGACCAGCCTGCGGCGGTCGACCCAGACTTCACTGCTGGTCAGCTTGCCGCTGTCGCGGTTGTCCAGGGCGTCGCGCAGTTCGTTGCCCTGCACCTTGACCTGGACATTGTTGCTCTCCATTGACACCTGCACGCCCACTGCGCCGGACACGTCCACGCGCGCGGCGTCGTCCACGTAGCTGCGGGCCGCCGCATCGGCGATGATCTGGCCGCCCGTGGCGACCGTCAGCGAATCCCTGCTGAAATGGATGTTGCCACCCGAGACGATCTCCACCCGCGACTGGTCCCGGCGATCATTGTGCTGGGACAGATTGTCGAAGGTGGCCGAGCGCGCGCCAGCGCGGATCGCGTCCTGCTCTGCCGACTCCTTGATGAGGCTGTCGCGCTGTGTATCCAGCGCCGTGGCCTTGCCGTCGTCCTCGATCAGCACCGCCGTGGTGGCTCCATCGGCGAGCGTGACGCTGCTGCCGGCATCGCTGGCCGAGGCCAGAAGATGCACGGTGCCGCGCTGTGCGAGCGTGGTACTGGCCACGGCCACACCGGCCTGCTCGACGCTGCGCCCGGCGAGGGTCACGTCACCCTCGAGCGCGCGCAGCAGGCCGGTGTTGCGCACGCCGCCAGCCGTGCTGCCAGCGATGAAGCGCGGCGCGATCTCATTGCCCCGGGTGGTGGAGCTGGTGTTGGTGGCCGTACCCACGCCACGCCGGATCACGAAACTGTCACCCGCAGCGAGCTGCACCTGGCCCTTGCGCGCCTCGATATGGCCAGCATTCTCCACGCTGTGCCCGGCCAGCAGCACGTAGCCACCGCCGCGCGTCGCACTGGTCGGCTCATGGGTCGCGATGCGGGCGCCCTGCTCCACCGTCACCTTGCCGAATGCATCGCTGAGCGCGCTGCTGCTGGCGTCGGGGCTGTACAGGCCATTGTCGCGGAACTGCGCATCGCTGATCCGTGCTGCAGCCGCCAGCAGATTGCGTACATTGACCTGGCTGTTGTTGCCGAACACCACGCCGTTGCGGTTGGCCACGAACACCGTGCCATTGGCCTTCAGCTGGCCCAGGATCTGGCTGGGCCGCGCCTGCGGATCGTTGACGCGGTTCAGTACTGCCCAGTCAGGGCTCTGCAGGAAGTTCAGCGTAGTGTTGCCGCCGATGTTGAAGGTCTCCCAGTTCAGGATCGCCTTGTCCGCGGTCTGCTCGACCGTGACCTGCACCCGCCCGTCGCTGCCCTGCGACTGGATCGCCTCGCGCGCATTGAGCCAGCCGCGGGTCAGCGGGTTCTGGTCGACGCTCAGGCCGTCCTTGCCGAGGCCATCGGCAACAATGAAGCCAGCCTCGCGGCGCGCCTGCCGCGCCTGTTCCTGCAGGCGCTGCTGCAGGGCGATCGCCTGCGCCGCCGTGCCAAGATTGTCGATCGACTGCTGCAGCTTCTGCCGTGCTGCATCCTGCTGCTGGGCCGGCAACTGGAACTGGATCGGCACGCCGTTGGGCATGCGGCCACTCTGTGCCGCGCTGCCCTGGGCCGCGCCCCGTTCGGCGAACCAGCCCGGACTGAACGCCTGCTGCGCCTGGCTGGCCGGGGCCACCATGCTCCCCAGTGCGACTGCGATGGCCCACGCCATCGGATGATTGCGGCGCATCAACGCGGCCGGACGAACAACGGACGGGAGCGGGTGCGACATCGGAACCTCATCAACCTGGTGGGCCGCGGCTGCGGCGACGATCGGGGAGGCACGCGCAACGCATGCCCTGCCACTGATAGACGGTCCACGTGACACGAAGCCGACAGCGAAACACTGCGGCGGCGGCACCATCACGGAAATGGCGACGCCGGCCCAGAGGCCGGCGTCGCGTCAAGCAGGATTCAACCGGTACTGCGGATTACAGCGGACGACCGATGCCGGCGCAGGTGCTGGGGTTGTTCAGGCCGGCCGTGCTGCTGGCCAGCACGAAGCGGTTGCGGATCGCATCGCGCCACGCCTTGGTCAGCGGGATGAAGCCGTGGTCGGTGATCGACTTCTCATACGCGACGGTGTAGGTCGCCGGATAGTGGCGGGCCAGGAAGCCGCGCAGGCTGGTGGCGACGCTCGAATCCTTGTAGCACTGGCCGATCACCAGGTTGGTGTAGCCGGCGATCGGATAGCCAGCCGACGGGTTGCCGAACACCGGCACCCAGTTGGCGGGGTTCTCAGCGTCGGTGCCGGTCGGCGGAGCGACGGTGTCCAGGGTGGCCTGCACGCTCACCTGGTCCGGCGAGAAACCCTTGACCTTGGCGACCTTGGTCGCATCGGTCAGGCTCGGGATCACGTCCGGGCCGACGTAGCCAATACGGCCTTCAGCAGCGTAGACAGCGTTGTACAGCGAGGTGCCACCGGTGGCCGGGGCGGCCACCAGGAACGCCGGCAGGTTGCCGTTGGCATCGCGCTTGTACAGGTCGGCGAAGGTCGACTTGATGGCGAACTTGCCGCCCACCAGCTTCGAGGTTTCAGCGTTCTCAGCGGCACAGGCCGCGGTCAGGAAGCGGCTGAACATTTCGCTGGTACCGCTGCTTTCCGGACGGTACACGACCTGGATCGGGCCACTGCGGTTGGCATCGATGGTCGACCAGTCGCTGATCGCACCCGAGAACACGCCGCAGATCTGCGCCACGCTCAGGTCCACCGCCGAACCGGCCTTGTTGAACGGAATGGTGACCGAGGTGGCCACCGACGGCACCTGGATCAGCGCGCCGTAGCGGTTGGCGTTGGTCGCCTGGTTGAAGTTGGTGGTGTAGTTGCTCAGCTCAGTGCTGCTCAGCACCGAATCGCTGCCGGCGAAATGCACGGTGCCGGTGGTCGAGAACAGCGCCGAGTTGTTTTCCAGGAAGGCCTTCTTGCCGGTGCCCGAACCGGTCACGGCGTAGGTGAAGTTCGCCGGCAGGATGCTGTCGGCCGAACCCTTGTAGAGGTCGGCCGGCAGCGAGGCACCGCCGCCGGTAACGGTCTGCGCCGAGGCGGCGCCCACGGTAGCGAGCAGCGCGGTGGCAACCAGCGCGGCCAGGGTCTTGTACTTGGTCATGATCTTCTCCTGAAGGGTTTACTGCGAAGGGAAACGCCAAGGGAGGAACGGTCACTACACGCCTGCTGCCGCCGAGGGCCTCCCAGCCCACTCTGCGGCGACGGGTCCATGCTGGTCCGCGCCGATGACAGGCCGCTTAAGAAACCTGTGGAAGATCGGAAAAAGGTGTGGAGGATTGTGTGGAGAATCGAAGGCACGCCGTGCTGCGCGCTCGCCGGGCATGGCCCGACGCTACCCGTGTTGCGCTTTGCGCATCACTGCACCAGCTGGTTCATTTCCATGATCGGCATCAGCACCGCCAGCACGATCGTCAGCACCACGCCGCCCATCACCAGGATCATGGTCGGCTCCAGCAACGCAGTCAGCGCCATCGCGCGACGCTCGATCTCGCGCGAGATGGTCTGTGCGGCGCGGTCCAGCAGTAGCGCCAGCGAACCGGTCTTCTCGCCGCTGGCCACCAGGTGCACCAGGATCGGCGGATACACCTTCTGCACCTTCAGCGCAGAACCAAGCGCGGCACCTTCGCGCACACGCGCGGACACGTCATGCGCACAGCGCGCCAGCAACGCATTGCCCAGGGTCTGCCGGGCAGCTTCAAGCGCACGCAGCAGCGGCACACCCGCATCCAGCAGGATCGCCAATGTCGAGGCGAAGCGCGCACTGTTCACACCCAGCACGAAACGCCCGACCATCGGCACCCGGAGCAGCATCGCGTCCCAGCGCAGGCGCAACCCGGGCTTGCGCAGGGCCAACCGCCAGGCCACCACCAGCGCAGCGATGCCGAGCCCCACCCACATGCCCCAGCTGCGCACGAACGCGCTGGCGGCCAGCATCACCTGGGTCAGCATCGGCAGCGTCTGCCGCGCCTGCACGAACGCGGTCACCACCTGCGGCACCACGTAGCTGAGCAGGAAGATCACGATCGCCACCGACACCAGGCTGATCGCCGCCGGGTAGATGAAGGCGGTCAGTACCTTGGCCTGCAGCGCATTGCGTTCCTCGATGTAGTCGGCCAGGCGCTCCATCACCCGCGCCAGATCGCCGGAATCCTCGCCTGCACCCACCAGCGCCCGATAGATCGGCGGGAAATCGCGCGGCCGCGCTGCCAGCGCCACGGTCAGGCGCTGGCCGGCACGCACGTCGGCGCGCACAGCGGTGAGTGCCTGGGCCACGTGCGGGCGCTCGGCCTGCTCGATCACCGCACTCAATGCAGCTTCCAACGGCAGGCTGGCCGCCAGCAGGCTGGCCAGCTGGCGCGTGGCCCAGGCCAGCTCACTGGCCGAGAGGCGGCGAGCGCCCCAGCCACTGCCGGCACTGCGCGCCGCGCTCACCTGCACGGGTGTCAGCCCGCGCCCACGCAGCAGCTGGCGCGCACCGCGCGGGCTGTCGGCATCCAGTTGACCCTTCTCGATGCGGCCCTGCGCATTGGCAGCCTGGTAGTCGAACAGTGCCATGCAGGCCTCAATCGTCGCCGGTGACGCGCAGGATCTCTTCCAGCGTGGTCACCCCGCTGTCGACCCAGCGCTGGCCGTCCTGTCGAAGGGTCCGCATGCCGGCCCGCCGCGCCACCTCGCGTAGCGCAGGCTCACCCTGCCCTTCATGGATCAGTGCGCGTACCCGGTCGTCCACCACGAACAGTTCATGGATGCCGGTGCGTCCCCGATAGCCACTGTTGGCACAGGCCGTGCAGCCCACTGCGCGCCATACGGTCCGGCCTTCGCCGTCCAGCTCGGCACGCCGGCACTGCGTACACAATCGCCGCACCAGTCGCTGCGCCAGCACACCACGCAACGACGAGGCCAGCAGGAAGGGCTCCACGCCCATGTCGGCCAGGCGGGTCACCGCCGAGATCGCATCGTTGGTGTGCAGCGAAGCCAGCACACCGTGCCCGGTCAGCGACGACTGCACCGCGATCTGAGCGGTCTCCAGGTCGCGGATCTCGCCGATCATGATGGTGTCCGGGTCCTGGCGCAGGATCGCGCGCAGCGCGGTGCCGAAGCTCATGCCGATGCGCGCGTTGACCTGGATCTGGCCAATGCCGGCAAAGTCGTACTCCACCGGATCTTCCACGGTGAGGATATTGCTGGTGCTGCTGTCGAGCTGGCCCAGCGCGGCGTACAGCGACGTGGTCTTGCCGCTGCCGGTCGGCCCGGTCACCAGCACGATCCCGTGCGGCTGCCGGATCAATCCCGTGAACGTGGCCAGGGTGTCATCGGCCATGCCCAGGCGCTGCAGCTGCAGGCGGCCGGCATCCTTTTCGAGCAATCGCAGCACGGCGCGCTCGCCATGCCCGGTCGGTACCGTGGAAACACGGATGTCCAGCGGCCGCCCGCCCACGCGGATCGCGATGCGCCCATCCTGTGGCAGGCGCTTCTCGGCAATGTCCAGGTGGGCCATGATCTTGATGCGCGACACCAGCGCTGCGTGCAGTGCGCGCCGAGGCTGCACCATGTCGCGCAGCGTGCCGTCCACCCGGTAGCGCACCACCGAATGGGTCTCGAACGGCTCGATATGCAGATCGCTGGCACCGTCGCGTGCAGCCTGTGCCAGCAGCGCGTTGATCATGCGGATCACCGGCGCATCATCCTGCGCATCCAGCAGGTCGGTGACCTCCGGCATGTCCTGCATCAGCCGGTCCAGATCGACTTCACTTTCGGCGGCACCGACCACGGCCGCAGCATCACCACCGTCACGGTACTGCTCACCCAACCGCTGCTGCCAGGTCGCCGCATCCAGGGCCTGAAACGGAATCGGGCCATGCCGGCGGCGCAGCTCGGCCACGGCCCACGCCGCCGTGTCGGCTGTGCCGAGCAGCACCGGCTCGCCACCGGCTTCGGACAGCATCACGCCGTGGCTGCGCACCCACGCGTATGGCAGCGGCACAACGGCGCTCACGGCCCGATCACCAGTTCCGGCGTGTAGCCCAGCCCGCGCAGCTGCTGCAATGCCGGATCCAACTTCGCCGGATCACGCGGCAGCCGCACGCGCAGGCGTTGCCCACCCTCGCCCGGCGTCGCCTCCGCGTAGGCCTGCAGGCCCAGCGCCCGCACCTGCGCCACGCTCTGGCTGGCACGGCTCGGCTCCAGCCCCTGTGCGAACTGCACCAGCTGCGCATCGCCGTCACCGGCCGGATACAACGCTGCCAGGCTGGTGCTCTGCAACGGCTGGCCGTGGCCATCGCGCGCATTGCCCTGGCCGAGTACCGACAGGTCCTGCGGTGGCAGCTGCGGCGCCGACAGCGCGGGCAAGGCCCAGCTCTGTACGGGCTGCGCGCCGGCCTGCGCATTGCGCATGTAGTCGTAGCGGTCGCGGGTCAGGCGCTGTCCGGCGGCCGGGTCGCGTACCACGTGCGGGCGCAGGAACACCATCAGGTTGGTCTTGGCGCGCTTGCGCGTGTCGCTGCGGAACAAGGCGCCCAGCACCGGGATCTTCCCCAGCCCCGGCACCGCATCACGGCCATGGCTGACGCTGTCTTCCAGCAGGCCACCGAGCACCATGATCTGGCCATCGTCCAGCAGCACGCTGGTATCGAGTGCGCGCTTGTTGGTGATGATGCCGGCCGTGCTGTTCGCGCTCTGCGCGTCGATGCTGCTGACTTCCTGGTAGATGTCCAGCTTCACCGTACCGCCCTCGGAAATCTGTGGGCGCACCCGCAGCTTCAGGCCCACGTCTTCGCGCACGATGGTCTGGAACGGGTTGTTGCTGCCGCCGCCACCGTCGGTCACGTAGCGGCCACTGACGAACGGCACGGTCTGGCCGACCATGATGCTGGCTGCCTCGTTGTCCAGCGTCATCAGGTTCGGTGTCGACAGGATGTTGGCGCCGCCCTTGCTCTGCAGCGCAGTGGCCAGCGCCTTCATGTTGAGGATCTGGCCGACACCGGGCAGGTTGATGGTGCCGTCGATCACGCCGATCTTCAGGCCATCCTTGGGCAGCACGTCCAGCGTGGTACGCGCACCGGTATTGAGCCCGCTACCGCCGGTGGCGCCACCGAAGTGGGTGCCGCCAAAGGTACGGCCATTGCCCAGCATCCACTGCACGCCCAGCTCGGCCGCGTCGGTCTGGTTGACCTCCACGATCAGGCTTTCCACCAGCACCTGCGCACGGCGCTGGTCGAGCTGGTCGATCACCCGCCGCAGGTTGCGGTACACCGGCTCCGGCGCCGAAATCAGCAGGGTGTTGGTGGCCACGTCCGCCTGTACCGAAATGCCGTTCTGGCTGAAGCCGGTGCTGCCGGCGTCGATCGGGTCGCGGCGGTTCGGGTCCAGCCGCTGCGATTCCAGCGCATTGCCACCGGTCTTGGCCTGCTGCGACTGCGACGGCTGGATGGGCGTGGAACGGTTGGCGTCACCCGGCAGCGGGGTGATGCCTTCGTTGCTGCCCATGGCCGGTGCATCGCTCTGTCCGGCCACCACGCCACGCAGCACACCGGCCAGCTGGTTGGCCTGGGCGTTGCGCAGGTAGACCACATGCAGGTTGCCGGACTCGTCCTGCGCGCGGTCCAGCTTCTCCACCAGCTGCCGCGCCAGGCGGGTGCGGCCTGGGCTGCTGGAACGCAGCAGCACGCTGTTGCTGCGCGGGTCGGCCATCACCACCACCTTCTGGCCCGGCTCGGCGCCCTGCGCATCCAGCAGCGGCGCGACCATCGCCGCTACGTCAACGGCAATGCCCTGCTGCAGCTTCACCACATCGGTGTCCATACCGGCCGGTGTATCGACGCTGGCGATCACCCGCGCGATGCGCTCCAGGTTGTCGGCGTAGTCAGTGATCACCAGGGTGTTGTTGCCTGGATTGGCGGTGATCGGATTGTCCGGGCTGATCATTGGCCGCAGCACAGCCACCAGCGCCGCCGCATTCTCATAGCGCAGCGCAAACGTACGCGTGGCGATCTCGCCCCCTGCACCACCGCTACCCACCCGGCCACCGAGCAGCTTGGCATCGGCCTGCGGCACCACCCGGCTGACGCCGCCGTTCTCGACCACGGCGAAGCCACGCATGCGCAGTGCGCCCAGCAGCAGCTGGTAGGCCTGGGTACGGCTGACCGGGCCATCGGAAACCACCGTCATCTTGCCGGTCACGCGTGGGTCGACCAGGAACTGGCGTCCGGTGAAGCGCGCCGCCATGCGCAGCACACCACCGATATCGGTATCCACCAGGTTCAGCTGCACCGGCTCATCGCCTGTGTCCTGCGCCGCCACCGGCGCCGGCACGTGGGCCATGCCCACGATCAGTGCCAATGCGGCACTGCAGGCAAGGCTGCGCATCGCCCTCATGGATGGGCACCCGCAGGAGCCACCATCACGATGTTTCCGGAAATCCTTGCCGCCGGCATGTTCGCATCCCCTGTGCGTGTCAATTGCAACTGCTGCAACTCGATGGCCGGGTCGGCCAGCAGCGGCAGCAGCCAGTTCCATAGCGCATCGGCGGGTACGGCCCGTACCTGCAGGTGCCAGCACCCGTCGCGCGCTTCGATATGCAGGCCGCCAGCCAGACCGGCGGACTTGATCTGGTCACGCAGCCCGGCGAGGGTCGGATGCTGGCCCTGCGCCAGCTGCTGGCGCTCACGGGCGCGCAGCAGCGGTGCCAGTGCGCGATGCTGCGCCTGCAGCCGTGGCAGTTCGGCCTGCCAGTGCGTGCGCTGCTTCAGCAGGGGCTCCAGCCAGAACGACCACAGGCCCGCCACCAGCAGCGCCACCACCATCACCCACAGCATCAGCCGGTCGCGCGGTGGCAGGCGTTGCCAGCGCTGCTGCAGGCCCGCCAGCCCCTCGCCCAGCCGCAGGGTTCGGGTCGTCACTGTCCCGCTCCGCTCACCCGCAGGCGTCCACCGGCGTCGCGCGCCAGCTGCAGCCCCTGCGCCTGCATCGCTTGCTGCCAGTGCTCAAGCCGCTGTGGATCGTCGGCCAATGCCTGGGCATCGGCGTCCAGCTCCAGGTACACCTGCCCGGGTTGGTAGTGCAGGCTGTGCACCTGACCCGCCAGCTCCGGAACCGCATGCAGCGTGCTGGCGACCTGACGCTGCAGCGCCGGCAACGGCGGCGCTGGCGGCGGAACCGCCAGCGCTCGCCTTGCCTGCAACACCGGGTCCACCACGTCGGTGATCTCCGGAAAGCGTGCGCTGAACTGCCGTGCCATGTCCTGCTGCAGCGCCTCACCCTCGACCCGCCAACGCGAGACCTGCCACTGCAGGCCAAGTGCAGCCAGCAGCACCGCCGCCAGTGCCAGGCCGATCGCCAGTCGCGGCGCTTGACGGCCTGCGCCGGGCAGCGGCAATGACCACCCCGGCAAAGGGCCACAGGCCTGCCGTTCATGCGCGACTGCGGTGCCCGGCAGGCTGTCCGGCCACGCCGGCGGTACGCTGTCGATCCATTGCACGGCCCGCACGCCGGCCTGTTGCAGGCGGGTGGCCAACGCCTGCATCACCGCAGACGCGTCACGTCCGCCATACCATTGGACAAGTCCCCGATCGCGCCCGCTGCGCACCAGCAGATGCTCGCCGCTGACCTGCAGCGTGGCGTGGCCGTCCTGCCAAGGCAGCAGCAGTGGCGTCGGATACAACGCCTGCAGCTGCAGCGCACACGAGGCCAGCAGCTGCTGCGCCTGCGCGATGGCCTGCTGGCCGAGCCAGGCCACCGGAACCGTACCGTCTGCCGCCTGCGCACCGTGGGCCAGCGCCACCTCCTGCAGGTCATCCAGCAGCATGGCCTCCACCTCGCCCTGCAACGCCGCCTGCAGGCGGCGCCCCGACAGCGGCGGCAGCTGCAGTTCCAGCAGGATCAGGTCGTTCGGATCAAGGCAGGCATGCACCGTGGCCCGCGGATGCCGCAGACCCAGCGCCGCCAGCGTGTCGCGGCCGTGAGCCAGCACCTCGCCCTTGTGCAGCTGCGCCCAGTCCACCGCGCTGTCGGCGCGCAGACGCTCAAGCACCGGCAAGCGCACCCGAAGCTGCACGGTCATGCGCCGATCCTCGTCCACACGCGTTGCACACGCACGCCGTCGTCGCGGTACTCGCGCCAGAGCAGCGCGCGAAAATCAACCGCGCTGCCGTCAGCCTGCACCCGGCCCACGGCCAGGAACCACTCGCTATGGATACCCAGCGGAAGCACGGCCATCTGTTCGTTGCTCAGTTCGAGTCGGTTGGCGATGTCACCGCGGTTGAGCAGCCAGTGACCGGCGTCGCGCTCAGCGAGCAGCGCCTGCAGCCTTGCCGGTTCCACCGCAGGCGCCACCGCCTGCAGGACGCTCAGGTCGCAGGTGTTGGCGTTGACCAGGGTCTGCGCCGGCAACACCACGGTGCGCCGCGCCAGCGCCTGCAACGCCACCGGGTCGGCGCCGGCCAGCGCCTGTTCGATCAGTGATTCGCGCGGCAGCGGCGCCTGCGCCGGCATATCGCCGTCGCGCAGACGGGCCTGGATGTGGTCCACCGCGGATGCGCAGGTGCCCTGGCCCAGCCCCTGCCCGGCACACAACGCGACGAACGCGCCCCGCGCCTCGGGGTCCGGCCTGCCCTGTGCCAGCAGGTTGCGCAGGTTGAACATCGACTGCGCATCGACCAGTTGCAGCTGCACCGGCAACGGCGCCTGCAGTTGCAACGGGCGCGCCCAGCGCCCGCTGCGCACCGTGGTCAGCTGTTCCTGGACATCCTCACGCAGCTGCTGCGCCGCACGCTCCAGCGTGGCATCCACCGCCATGCGTACCTGTGCGCGCAACTGGTCGCCGCGCAGCGCGCGCAGCTGCGCCGACTGCCGGGTCAGCAGCGCAGTGGCAATCACGGCCACCAATGCCACCACCAGCAAGGCGACGATCACCGCCACGCCACGCTGGTGGATGCATGAAACCGAACGCGTCCGGGCTGCCATCAGCACGCCTCACAGCTGCCAGGAGCCGATGTCTGCGTTCCCGGCGTCGCCACCGGGCTTGCTGTCCGCACCCAGCGAGAACACATCGATGTCGCCATGAGTGCCTGGAACCTGGTACTGGTACGGATGGCCCCACGGGTCATTCGGCAGGCGATCCAGGTACGGCGTCACCGGCAACGCACCGCTGCCCTGCGGCGGCTTCACCAGCGCCTGCAGGCCCTGTTCGGCACTGGGATAGCGCCCATTGTCCAGCTTGAACAACTTCAGCGCCTGCATCAGCGCCGCGATGTCCTGGCGCGCCGCCACCACACGCGCCTGGTCCGGACGGTCCATCAACCGCGGCACGATCAGCGCGGCAAGGATGCCGATGATCACCACCACCACCATGATCTCGATCAGGCTGAAGCCCTGCTGCCGAGCCCTGCGACCACCTGCCTGCCTTGCCATTGTTCCGCCCTCGTCATCCCGGAAGAGACCGCTGCACCATGGTCAGCGGTGCATGTGTCAGTACGATAAACATCCGCCTGCGATTCGCTGCGCGGTTGCCTGTGCGGGCGCACGTGCAGCCGGCACGCGTGCCGCCTCGAGCAGGTGCGGCGGCACGCTGGCCAGTGTTTGGTCGATGCACTCGCGCAGCAACGGATGCACGCACGCCTGCAGCAGGCGCACGCACTGTGTCGGCGACCACGCGGTGCCGTGGTCGAGGCCGATGAACATGCGGTAGGCCTGGTGGTAGCGCAGGTCGTCGTACACACGCTGCGCACTGTTGAGGTCACGCACGATCACCAGCAAGGCCGCACGTTGCAGCAGTCGCGCATCGGCTGCGCCAAGTGGCAGCGCGCTCATGGCCGCGTCGGGCCAGGGCCACAGCCGCAGGTCGAGGGCCTTTCGAAGTGCCGCCAGTGGATGCGAACTGCTGTCCAGTGCCGCCCAGCGCGCCGCATCCGCCCAGGCGTCACTGGACAGCACCCAGACCCACGAGCGCCCGTAACGCTGCACGTTCAGGGGCGTGTGCCGTGCCTGCTCCAGTGACTGGCTCAGGTGGCGATCCAGCTCCAGCATGCTGATCCTGCGACTGTCTTCCATCTGCGCCGCCCGTGCTCCGCGACGCGTGGTGCGTCGTACTCTGGAGAAGACGTCAGCAAGGCAAGTGAAGCGACACCGCGAATGCAACTCTGTGCACGGGGTGGCGCTTCATCGGCAACGTCATCGCAGCGTCATCCGCCTGCAGGCTTCGCGCTGCAGCCGCGGTGCGTCACCCCCACAACGGCGGGCCAGTACCGCCACGTCGCTGCGGGCAGCGAATGCGACCAGTGCATCGGTCATGTCCACGTCATCGCACCATGACGCCAGCGCGACGCGCAGCGCGGGCAGCTGCCACCCGTCCATCACCCCATGGGCGCCCGCCACGAACCAGTGCCAGAGCCGATGATGCAGTACCTGCTCATGCAGCTGCGTGAGATCGTCAATGCCATGGATGTCCGCCAACAGCAGTGCGCGTGCGAGCGCCGCAGGCGGCAGCGCACCGGATTCAACCAAGGGCATCTCCTGCTGCTGCAGCCGCAGCAGCATCGCCAGTGGGTGTGACTGCGGATTGAAGTCCAGCAGCACCGCCTGCTGCTGCCACTGCGCGTCAGACACCACGCACACCCAGGGCGAACCATAACGATGCACCATCAGGGGCCTTCGCTGGGTGGTTTCCAGCAATGCAGACAGATTGCGACGCAGATCGAGCACACCGATGGTCTCGTTGCGCATCCTTGGCCTCTCCTCGCTTGCAACAGCCCTGCGCGGTGCGCACGGCCAGCGCCTTCATCTATCCAAGGACGGCGATGCCACCCGGAAAGCGACGCAGATCCAGCGACATCGTCAGTCGCAGCTGCTCCAGCGCCGCATCCGGATCATCGATGCGGAAGCGGCCACTGACCGGCGCGCGCGCCAATGCCGATTCACCCAGCAGTACCTTGCCCCGCCGGTAACGGTTGATCTCGTCCACCACCTCGCGCAGCGGTGCACGGCGGAAGACCAGCATGCCTTCGGTCCAGGCACTCACTTCCGAAGCCACGGCCTCGGCCACGACGCCACTGAGGCGCTCGTCGAACCGGGTCTGCTGGCCGGCCTGCAGCTGCAGGCGGCCCTGCGGGTGCTCGATACGGGCGCTACCCTGCAGGCAGGTCACCCGTACCTGGCCGTGGGTGTTGCGCACGTCCAGGCGCACCGCACCTTCATCGGCAATCACGCAACCCGGGCCCGCGAACAGTGCCAGGCGCAGGCCAGCACCGGTTTCGATCGCGGCCTGGCCCTGCACCAGCTCGAAGCCTTCGCCCTGCGCGTGCGCGCGGCGGCGCAGGCTGCTCTGCGTATCCAGTTCGATCCTGAGCTGCGGCGAGGGCGCGATCTGTAGTCGTTCACCGGTGCCGGTGTGGAAATCGGCCGCCATCGCCGTCACCGACGGCCACAATCCCAGCGGCGGGCGGAGCGCCGCCACCACCACCAGACTGGCCGGCGCCGCCACCGCAGCGCCCAGGAAGGCGCGCCGGCTCCAGCGCTGGGCCGGCGTCGGCGCGACCGGTTGGCGCGCGGCGGCGGGCAGTCGCTCGCCGGCCAGCCGCACCTGCTCCCACTGCCGGCGCGCACGGCCAAACGCTTCACGATGACGCGGGTCGGACTCGCACCATGCACGGAACCGGCGCCCATCGGCAGCGGTCGCCTCGCCCGAGGTCAGCCGCACCACCCACGCGTGGGCCTGACGCTCAACGGCATCCAGCGGGCGTTGCGGGCGGTCGTCAGGATCCATGGGAGCTCATGCCGGACCCGCACGCTGCGGGGTTCTGCTCGGCGTCAAAGTGTAGACGGATGCCGTCGCTCAGAACCGCACCTGGCGCCCCTGCCCGCTGCGTTCGGCCAGGTAGTCCTGGGCTGCCTTCAGCTCCCGCTGCACCAACCGCAGCGACACACCGAGGTGGTCGGCCACGTCGCGCTGCTGCAGGCCATCAACGCGGATCGCCAGCAGGATGCGACGACGGCGCTCGGGCATGCGCTGCAGCAGGCCGACCATGTCTTCCAGCGCGAAGTCCAGCTCAGCCGCCTGCGCCGGCCCCGGCCCCGGGTCGGCCATGTCCATCAGCGTATCCACCTCCTCCAGGCTCAGCAGGCGGTGGTCTGCGCGTTGGCGGTCGATCACGGTGTTCATCGCCATCCGCAGCAGGTAGGCCGCAGGGTTCTGCACCGCGTCCAGGCGGTCACGGCGCGCACTCAGGCGCATCCACGTGTCCTGCAGCGCGTCGCCGGCCAGCTCTTCCGATCCGAGCTTGCGCACCAACCGGCGTTTCAGCTCGTCGTAGGCACCCAGAAGGTGGTCCATCAGATCAACCGCCCCAGCCGTACCGTTGTTCATGTTCGAATCCTTGAAGTCATGGATGGGGCGCGCGCCGGCCGCAGTCGTGGTCGGTGCCGGAAGGACGGATCTGCAGCGTCACCGGCTGTGGCAGCGCGGCGGCCTCGGCCGCCAGCACCAGGCCGTGCAGCGCCTGCAGCAGGCGTGCGTCGCGGCGATCACTGCCACTGCCGGACAGCAGCTCGGGCTCGCTCACCTGGCCCGCGCCGTCGATGCGAAAGCGCAGCGTTGCGGCATAGCGGCCGGGCGCAATCTCCGGGCTGTCACAGAACGCCGCACGCAGCCGCTGCTGCAACCCGCCGTAGCGACGCCGGCGTTCGGCCTCGGGAAGCCCCAAGCCAACATCGGGTTCCGCGGCCGAGGGCTTGCCCCGGCGCAGCACCACACGCTGCTCGCCGATCACCTCGGCCTCGATCCCGGTGTCCTGCAGCAGCGACTCCAGCGCCACAAGCGGCGCCAGGCTCCCGCGCAGCGCATGGCTGCTGCGGCCCGAAGCAAGGTCGCCGGGGTACATCACCGACCACCCACTGATGACGCTGAAGCGCTCGACCGCCTGTTCCAGCGGCTGCGCAGGGATGTCGTAGGCATGAACCGCGTCCTGTGCGGCAGCGGCAAAGGACAGCAGCAGCCATGCGGCGATGGCCACCTTCCAGGTTCTGACCGCGTGGTGTCCATTCAGCCCCCTGACGTAGAACACATGACCCTCGGCAGCGACAGCGCCTGCAGTGGACGCGCACCACGACCGGAACCCCGGCCCGCGCGCGACCCGCAAGCGGGCTGAAACCGTACCGGGGGCACATGTCATTGCGATGACCGCCGCCCACGGGCGACGTGGAGCCAGGCTCCGTGAACCCAGTCACCCATCAGGAATCAATGAATCGAACAGACCATGCTATCTACGCACGGGGGTCAGAGCCCGTTGCGAAGCAACGGGATCCGACCCCGTACCGACCCAAACGTGTCGACCAAGGTCGACACCCACCAGGAGCAGCTCATGCCGTTGCGGCAGATCATGGAAATCTGTCGAAGGCGGGGTGGGTCCGGTTGCGGGGGCGTGAGCCGCATGGATGCGGCGACCGAGCTTACATGGACGTA
>NZ_JAVFVN010000997.1:0-536 GCF_030910085.1 Stenotrophomonas maltophilia group sp. RNC7
GAATACAGCGAAGGTAAGTACGCCAGCCAAGGTGGCGAACTCGACCAAGCCGTACTCGGATTGCGTCAAACTGCGCGTCACAATAGGAATTGTGACAAGGCTGAGCAGGCTCGGTAGCATCAATGCGGCCGCATAAATAAAGTATGAACGCATTAATTGTCCAATTGAACCCAATCATGCTCCTTCGCAAATTCCACGGTAAACCGCGTAATCACCGATACGTTCCAGCAACTTCAAACGTGAAAAATCGTAATAATTCTTCCCACTCAATGCATTTATTTTACTGAGTGCTGTCTCTTTAACAACGACTATATCTATCTTCTCTGAATTGATCAGCGATTCAAGCTCAGACGAAGGATAAGGATAGAAATCTGTAATCACCCTTTCAAAAAGGGCCTGCCGGGAAGGGTCGCCAATGTTAGTAAGCATAGCGACATACTGCGCATTGATCCCTTTCAGAGCCATGGGGAAGGCTATTCTTACAGGAATTGTCAGTATGCGCTTGTTTTGCATGGGTACGCTAAATTCTGGAATTT
>NZ_JAVFVN010000998.1:0-593 GCF_030910085.1 Stenotrophomonas maltophilia group sp. RNC7
AGATGATAATCAGTCTAAAGGAAGTAATCTCACAATCAGGCAATATATCGGAGCAGGTAGCTGCCATCAGTGAAGAGCTATCAGCGGCCTCAGAGGAGGTAACTGCTTCTGCTGAAGAAGTTACAAATACCATTGTGGATGTCTCCAAATCAGCGGAGAAACAGTTCGAATCTATAGAAGAGTCGAAAGGGATCATGGATGAGATGATAAGAAGTATAAAAGTTGTATCTAAAAATATTGAAAATGTACATATTTCCTCTAAAAACACTTTAGACTCTGCTGAAGAGGGGATCGTCGCTTCTCAAAATGCGGTGCATAAGATGGATAGCTTAAAGGTCTCTACGGAGAGAGTAGCAGATGAAATCTACCGGTTAAATGAAAGCTCCAAAGAAATTGAGAAGATCGTAATTACGATCAGCAGTATTGCAGATCAAACGATTTTGTTAGCGCTCAATGCAGCCATCGAAGCTGCAAGGGCTGGGGAATCTGGGAGAGGCTTCTCCGTAGTAGCGGAAGAGGTAAGAAAATTAGCAGAGGAATCTGCTAAATCTTCACAGCACATTGGACAGTTGATAATGAATATACAGACAGAA
>NZ_JAVFVN010000999.1:0-806 GCF_030910085.1 Stenotrophomonas maltophilia group sp. RNC7
TCATATTCACATGGTTAATTTCTACAAAAATTAAAAAATTGCAAGAGTTAAAATATCGCTATGCAATTCTCGGTATATGTTTCTTCGGTATTACTTTTCAATATTTATGGTCTTGTAGCGCATCTGTAGTTAGAACACTAATACCATATTTCTATTTGAAAAAGGAACTATTATTTGTTCCAAGTTTAGAAATGCAGAGTGCTTTTCTACAAAACTTTGATAATCTTATGTTATTTATATTATCGTTTCCTTTAATTTTTCTGCTGCTAACTTATTATTGGCTCTTTAAATTCATAAATGCACACTGGGATCAAATCAAAGAGTTATTTAAAACTTGGGAATATGATGTTACATTACCTGCTATAGCTGAAATATTCTTATCAAGTGACAAACAAAGAAAAATAGCCTCAGAAATTGGAGATAAATTTAAGGATAAAAGTAAAATCATTATCCCAACACCAGATGTTGAATTGGGACCAAATGTTAAGAAAAATATAATGGTATATATACCTGGGCTAGACCGCACTTTAAATTTATTAATTGTTGGTGCGATAGGTGTTGGTAAGACTGCTGCACAAGCTTTACCACTAATTAATCAAGACTTGCATTACATGACTTTCATGATAAATAACTTTCGGAAATTTTATAAGGATAAAAATTATATTTCTGAGGAAATTCGTGGAGCGCTGCTAAATGGTATAACAGTAATCGAACCTTCAAATGACCTTTGCAAAAAGGTTTATAAATTAGCAAAAGCCCATGGAATTCCTGATGAAGCCATTACATATATAGATCCGACTAATCCT
>NZ_JAVFVN010001000.1:0-1764 GCF_030910085.1 Stenotrophomonas maltophilia group sp. RNC7
TCTCTGTTCTGCAATTCTTTATTTTCAGCTTCCTCTATCTTTGCTTTTAGCCATACGAACATTTTATCCTGGTCATTTGCATTCTTGTAATCCGTAATATGACGTTCTTTTCTACCATTAGTTAAATACTCCGACTCTAAAATTTCTTGAATATCATGTTTTTGGACTGTTTGGTAGTACGTCTTACTTAACTTTCTAACTTTATAAAACAAATAAAAATATGTACCAAAGGCAATCGTAGTTACAAGATTGATAAGATAACCCACGTATCTATTCCTAAAATCAAAAACTACACAAAGACTCATAATAATAAGTATAACTATAAACAAAGCCATTATTCTTTTTATCCATTTACCATAGTATTTTTGTTGGACACTTATTTCTTCAATAGCTTTCTCATAAGAATTTTCATTTTCCATGATTCCTTGCCCCTTTAATAAAAAGTTTCCTACTCCATTTAGTATTATAGTAGTTAAATATACTGTTGTAAAAATTACTTTTTTATTAGGAACTACTCCTCTCCTAATAAAAAGCTGCTTCTTTTTGATTAATTTAGAAGCAGCTTAACAAATATAATTATTTCTATTAATTTTAATCAATGAAAATCGAATGACTAGAAATTATATTTTTTAAATCCGAATCATTTAACGTTTCAAGATCCTTTTGTTCTTCAACTTCAATTACTACCATATTTTTATAGGCTCTTGAAGTAACAATTAATCTTTTTAATTCTTTATATAGGTCTCCGTGTAATTGTCTATAAGTATCTCGATCGAAAGCAGTTAGACGGTCCATATCTTTTTCATAAGTTTTTATTTCTTTAATTGAGTAGATATGTAACTGATAATCGTTCGTTATATTAATACCTGTATGTTCAAAATATTTATTAGCAAGTATAGAAAGAACATCTTGAGCATTAGTATGTTGTACCAAAACATTTCCTTTTTTCATTTCACTTACAGGTAAAGTTGTAACAACGGTTTTAAAAGACATAATACGTTCCCCTTTTTATATAGATAGGTACCTATTTTTCTCCCCTATTAATTTTATTTTAATCTTAAAAACACAAAGGGTTCTTCACCTACCACTAGTGGGGCTTCATCAATTATCGGAAAATAAAATTCTTCTTTTTTCACCCCATTACTATAGTAGTTCCTTTCGAACCAATTATTGAATTGTTTATAAGCTGCTTCATCTTTACATTTAAAAGCAAATTCAATAACAGTAACTAAAGCACAAGAAATAGGTTGGTTGTGATTTTTATATAATTCTAATAAATGTTTAAAAATTTCAACTAATGATAATTGGTAATCGAATTTATCGGGTTCTTCCAGTTGATATGTTGTTCTTTGAAAGATCCTTAATTTTTCAACTGCATCTATCCAATTGCTATAAGAAATGTTTTTTTCTTTAGCAACTTCATCATATGCCCTCAAATTTTCATTGTCATCAAGTAAATCTTTAAAAGTTAACCCCTCTTTAGTTACAATTTCAAAAGGGTTAACTAATGAATTTTGAGTTGTAGTTAAATCTATTCCATAACTTTTAAATTTTCTATTTGATCTCGCGGTCCTATTCACAAAAGATTCAAAAACTTTATGTGGCGTTAGTTCTTTACTTAATTTCTCATTCTTCTCCATATCTGTTCCTCCTCCAAAGCAAGATTTCAATTACTTTTTACCATTACTAAAAACGACAGGAACGAATACTGGCTTTTGACTATAGTTACCGGAACGTAAATCGATTATAGGGGTATGGAACGGT
>NZ_JAVFVN010001001.1:0-535 GCF_030910085.1 Stenotrophomonas maltophilia group sp. RNC7
CACCACCAGCTTGAATCCGGTGTCTGGCGTTCAGCCGTGGGGTAGTCCGTAGTTCGGCGCTTTATTGAAGCCAGCCTGCTCGGTGCCTTGGCCGCCGCAAGCCGAACCTCGTCGGGGCGGGCCGGGGGCGGGGCGCACTTAAGGAGGGGGGGTCGGGCCCCCGGCGGGGCCCGGGGGCACTTTGCCCCGCCCCCGCCCCCCGGGGGGGGGGGGGGGGGGGGCTGGGTAACTCTCCGGGTGGGGGGGGCCCCCCGGGGGGGGGGGGGGGGGCATTTGCCCCCGCCCCCCCCCCCGCCCCGGCGGGGCCCATCAGTTCGCAGAGAGTCCAAGCGAGGAAGCGCTATTCAATCCAGAAGCCAGGCAAAAAAAGACCCCGCAGAGGGAGGGATCTGCCGGGTCCGGATAGCATGGGGGGAGGGACCCATGCAATGAGCGTTGCGTCGCGTCAGTGACTGTTCGCGTCCGCCGTTGATTCGTTGTAACCCTGCACCAGTTCGGACCAGGCCTTGCTGGCCTGCAGGCCGAGACCGACCAC
>NZ_JAVFVN010000046.1:0-332 GCF_030910085.1 Stenotrophomonas maltophilia group sp. RNC7
GGAAGCTCGGTTGACAGATCGGCGGAATTGCAAGGAAGCGCCAGCGGGGCGTTGCGCGATGCGTTGATGGCTTTCGATGAAGCCATGAGTCTCTGCAGCGACTTCCCCGAGTTGCAGCACCATCGCGACGCGCTGCTGTTCGCCGTGCAAAAGGCCCGCGCCGCCCTTTCTGCCCCCCAGGCCGAACAAGGAGAGCGGGATTGAACGACTACCTCGACACCGAGTTCGACGGCTTCGGCGGCCCGCTCCTGTCCCTGGCGCTGGTGCGCGAGGATGGCGATTCGCTGTACCTCGTTTACACGGACCACGCCGCGCAGCAGCCCTGGGTGCGT
>NZ_JAVFVN010000063.1:0-202 GCF_030910085.1 Stenotrophomonas maltophilia group sp. RNC7
CTGGCAACGTATCGCTTGCTTTAAAACAATTAATAGTTGCTTGATCAAACGTCTGCAAGATGGACAATCATCCTTCCTGCAGGCGCCTTCACAAGATACCTGCGCATACTTTCAAAGATCCGGGGAAGTGGCCTCAGCGCCGTTCCCGTGTGCTGCGAAGTTTCCTTCGTAGCGAGCCGCCCATTATAGCCGGCTTTTCCGC
>NZ_JAVFVN010000166.1:0-468 GCF_030910085.1 Stenotrophomonas maltophilia group sp. RNC7
ATCAGATCATAGGCTAGAGCGACATCATGGACTGCAAAGCGATGCGTAATTAAGTCGTCTAGGATGATTTTTTTCGACATGATTTTATCAAAGACGGGATCTAGCAGACTTTGCCAAGTTTCGTCGCCGTTGAGTGCCCGGACCTCATGTGCACCAAGAATTGATACACCCTTGCGGAAAACATCATTTGCCAAATCGATACTAATTTTCGCACTTGGCGCGGCAACGAGTATAATTCTCCCACCGGAGCGGCATATTCTAAGGCCATGCAATACAGCGTTAGGATCGGTGCAGGAAATAAAGACTATATCGAAGCAATTGGCCGGTACCACGCCTACATCACTTGATACATTAGCGTAGCTTGATGCGCCATTCAAGCGGACCCGATGTTTATCAATGCCTAGTATCTCTTCGGCACCATGATGCGCTGCCCACCGTATGATCAACTGACCTATAACGCCTAAGCCA
>NZ_JAVFVN010000175.1:0-568 GCF_030910085.1 Stenotrophomonas maltophilia group sp. RNC7
ATGATGCTCCAGGATACGATAAAGCCTCTCCAATAACGCCTCCAAGATGCAATAACGCCTCTGTATGAGCCTACGCCTCCAAGATGCAATAACGCCTCTGTATGAGCCTACGCCTCCAAGATGCAATGACGCCTCTGGACGGGATACGTCTCCAAGATGCGCTTCCCCCTCCAGGATGCCATGCCCTGTCCGTTCCCCGCGTTCCCTGACTTCTTCCGAATATAGAAAAAAACCACCGACAGAAGTCAGTGGTCTTTGTCTGCTTGGCAGCGTCCTACTCTCCCAGGACCCTGCGGTCCAAGTACCATCGGCGCTGGAGGGCTTAACGGTCGTGTTCGGGATGGGTACGCGTGGAACCCCTCCGCTATCGCCACCAAACAGATAAGGTATTGTACCTTAAAAACTGAATGCGAAAGTAAAGAATCATAATCATCTTCGTTAGGATAAGCCCTCGACCGATTAGTATTGGTCAGCTCCATGCATTGCTGCACTTCCACCTCCAACCTATCTACCTCGTCGTCTTCAAGGGGTCTTACCAATGTGGGAAATCTCATCTTGAGGGGGGCTT
>NZ_JAVFVN010000178.1:0-827 GCF_030910085.1 Stenotrophomonas maltophilia group sp. RNC7
TCAATTAAATTAGGAATATTCTTATCATGTGCAATGTACCATTCCCGAACTTCTCTATCCCCAAACTTGCCAAAGAAGGAATCTCTATAATCTAAAGAATTTAATGTATCCTGTTTTTCAGCTCTGATATTTTCCCATTCCTTAACATTATTATACTTTAATTCTTGAAAGTCCTCAAGCGTAGATGGAATTTTGTCTCCAAATATTAGTTTGTATTTACTATGCTGCACCTTATCTGATGTTCTATTTACCATTTTATTTTTCATTACTTGAACTTGATCTTGACCATATTCATCCACTACATATTTTCGATACCACTCATTAAAATCCATATCTGCTGGAACTTCATAACTTTTATTTGTTATTGGATCTCTAGCAACTCTTGTAGTTATTTCTTCATCATCGAATTTTGGAACGGTTGTTGTTCTACAGAATTGATGAAAAGGCGGGTAATTAACTCCGACTACAGCTTTACCTACATCATAAACTTTATTATCTTGTTTTTGGCAAATATCAGAAGTTTTGTGATCTAATGTCGCTAATATTTGATACTTCTCTACTCCTTCTTCTGTATACCCTTGCAAGGTAGCCTGTTCAGATATAAATGCACTTTCTGTATGAAGTAATCTATAAGCTTCGTATTTCCTTCTATCAAAGTGTTTAGCGAACTCCTTGCTTAACACTCTAGGATTTACGCCTCGAACCATTATAGTGGTTAGATCCTCCATCAACTTCTGCTCTAGGAAGTCTTTTTGTTTCCAAATCCTAGTTGAGAAGTTTGCACCATTGAAAGGATACTTAATTAACGCATCTATATCTCTAGGGCT
>NZ_JAVFVN010000271.1:0-28458 GCF_030910085.1 Stenotrophomonas maltophilia group sp. RNC7
CAGCCCCACACCGCCCCACCTCCGACAGATTCCCGCTGCTGTGGGTAGGTGTCGACCTTGGTCGACACGGTAGATCCACGCCATGCGTGGATGCTCTTCGTTCAATCTTCGAAATACTCGATTTCGATGAAGATTCATCCAGACATGGCGTGGACCTACAGAACGCAATGCCCGACAGATCGCAGAAATCTGTCGAAGGCGGGGTGGGTCCGGTTGCGGGAGTGTCCGCGGCATGGATGCCGCGGCCAAGCCCCCAAGGAAGGGTCTACGGCGTCTCCCGCAACCGGACCCACCCCGCCGACCCACAGGAAACCGCTTTTGCTTCAGTTGTTGCTGTTGCTGTTGCTCCAGCCCGTAGCAGGTGCAGGGCTGCAAGCCCTGCCGAACAACCCCCTAATCGTGACCGCTGTCGTCCAGGCTGATGATGCCGCGCCGCAGCGCCTGGGTTACCGCATGCGTGCGATCACCCACGCCGAGCTTGTCCATCAGGCTTTTCATGTGCGCCTTCACCGTCTGCTCGGAAATCTGCATGCGCTCGCCGATGCGCTTGTTCGACAGCCCTCCGGCCACGTGCCGCAGTACCTCGGTCTCGCGGGGCGACAAGCGATCTTCCACCACGTGCGCGGCGATGCTGGCTGCCACCGCCGGGGGAATCGGTGCGCGCCGGCCGCCGGCGACCATGCGGATGGTGTCGACCAGTTCATGCCGCAGCATGTCCTTCAGCAGGTACGCGCTGGCGCCGGCCTGCAGCGCCCGCACCGCACGTACGTCACCGCGGTAAGTGGTCAGCACGATGATGCGCGCGCGTGGGTCCAGCGCGCGGATCCGCACGATGGCTTCCACACCATCCAGGCGGGGCATCTGCAGGTCCATCAGCACGACGTCGGGCTGCAGCTGCTGGTAGCGTGCGATGGCTTCCTCGCCATCGGCGGCCTCGCCGAGCAGGCGCAGGTCGGCATGAGCGCCCAGCAGTGCCGCCAGTCCATCACGCAGCAGCGGGTGGTCGTCGACCACCAGCACGCCGATCGGGGCAGGGGACTCAGTCATGGGTTTCTCTACTCCAGGGCCAATGCCAACGCGATCGGCGGCGGTGATACAGCCGCCGGGCCGGGACTGCCAGCGCGACTTCGGTACCCAGCCCGGGGCGGGTCCACAGCTGCAGTTCCGCGCCGAGGCGCTGGGCGCGCTCACGCATGCCCTGCAGGCCCCAATGGCCATGGCCGGCGTTCTCGTCGGCGATGCCGGCACCGTCGTCGCGCACGTGCAGCAGGAAACAACGCGTGCCGTAGGACAGTTCCACTTCAACGGCACTGGCATTGGCATGGCGCAACGCATTGCGGATGGCCTCGCGCCCGATCAGGAACACCTCTTCGGCCGCGTCGGCCTGCAGCGGTGGCGCCGCGCCTTCCACGGTCAGGCGCAGGGGATTGATGCCATGCCCGGCGTATTCGGCGTGCACGTCGGCCAGCGCCGAAGCGAGGTCGCGGCCCGCGAACGGCGCCTCGCGCAGCGCATTGACCCGCTCGCGACCCTCGGCCAGGTTGCGCTCGGCCAGCTGCATCGCTGACTCAAGCTGGCTGCGCACCGGCTCGGGTGTCTGCGCTGACTGGCTGATCGCGTGCAGGCGCAGGATCAGGCCCTGGCTGCCCTGCAGCAGGGTGTCGTGCAGGTCGCGGGCGATGCGTTCGCGCTCGCCATGGCGCTCCTGCAGCCGCGCGCGGAACAGTGCCGCCAACTGGCCACTGCGGATGCGTACCGCCATCACCAGCAGCCCCAGCACGATGGCCGCGCACAACAGCTTGAACCACACGGTCTGCATGAAGGTGGGCGCGATGCGGAAGCTGCGCTGTGCCGGTGCCGTGCTCCAGATGCCATCTTCGTTGGCGGCCTCCACTTCGAAGCGGTAATTGCCCGGCGCCAGATTGGTGTAGTACGCACGCGTGCTGCTGCCGGCGTCCTGCCAGCCGTCATCGACGCCGGACAGGCGGTAGCGGTATCGGTTGCGCTCCGGACGTGCCAACGACAGCGCCACGTAATCGATCTGCAGCTGGCTGGTGCCTGCCGGGAGGCGCAGGCCATCGCGTAGCGGCGCGTGCTCGCTGCCATACAGCACCTCGCCGATACGCACGCTGGGAGCCATCGTATTGACGTGCGAGCGGGTGGTGTCCAGCCAGGCCAGGCCCTGGTTGGTGGCCAGCCACAGCAGGCCGTCGTCGGCCAGGGCGGCGGTGGAGATCGGCCCGCTCTGCAGGGCGATGCCGGGCATGCCGTCGATGGCATCGAACAGGCGTGGCGTCACTGGCAGGCCGGAGCGCAGGGCACGGCGCAGCAACCCGCTTTCCATCCTTACCAGGCCACGGCTGCCGTTGAGCCACAGGTGTCCATTGGCATCGGCGACCATGCCGGTGATGCCTTCCAGTACGCCGGCCATGTCGGTGCGCACCGGAACGAACCGGCCGTTGCCCAGCCGTGCCGCCAGCCCTGCTTCGCCGGCGACCAGCAGAAGGTCCCGGTGGTGCAGCATCGCAGTGATCGGTCCTACCGACAGGCCGTCCCCGGCGCCGAAGCACTCGGTGCCATTTGCACCCAGGCGGCGCAGGCGGCCATCGGCATAGCCGAGCAGCAGCTGGCCATCGGCATCCAGCGCCAGCGATGAGCAGGCCTGCTCTGGCAGGCGGATTTCACGTTGCCACTGGTCATGCTGGTAGTGCAGCACCCCGCGTTCGCCGGCGCAGACCCAGGCCTGTCCGTCATCGGGGAACAACAGGGCATGCAGCGGCTGCCCGGTGAACGGCGCCGGCAGCGGGATCAATGTGGTGCGGCCGGCGACCGTGCGCGCGAGGTTGACCCAGTCGAACTGCCAGATCGACGTGGGTGCCTGCCGCGCGGCGGCCTGCAGCTGCGTGGCGCTGCCATTCAGCAGGGGGCGCCGCAGGTCGTAGGGCTTGAGGTCTTCGCCATAGCCATACACGCGCCCATCGCTGGCCCGTACCAGCGAGCGGTAGGGATCGCTCGGGCCGACCACCAGGGCGTGCACGCTGCGTGCGCGGAAGCGGTTGAGGCCGAGATTGGTGCCGACCCAGAGATTGCCTTCGCGATCGACGATGATCGGCACTGCCGATGTGGCGGTCAGTCCTTGCGGCGAATCGAAGCGCTCCATGCGCACGGCCCGGGTGCCGTCGAAGGTGATGCGGGCGACGCCGCCGTGCGGGCTCATCGTGGCCCACAGCGCGCCATCGGCAGTGAACTGCAGGCGCGCAGCAACCAGTTCCGGCAACCGCCGCGCCTCACGTTCGCCGGCCGCCAGCAGACCCTGCGCGTTGGCCAGCGGCGAGGTGCCGCGCACCCGGTCGGCCAGCCACACTTCACCCTGCGGGCTTTCGGCCAGCGTCGCCATCTGCGAGACCGCGATGCCGGTGTCCTCGAACGCGGTCTGGCCCGCCGCACGCATCCAGATCTTCAGGTCGGCCAGCACCCAGAACCTGCCCCGGCTGTCGTGCAGCACCCACTGCACTCGGCGCTCGGGCAGGCCGGCAGCGGCCGGCAGTGGCTGCCAGCGGTGTCCGTCAAAGCGGCGCAGCCCGCCATTGATCGCCGCCCAGAGCTGGCCCTGGCGATCCTGGCTGAAGCGTGGGACCACGCCGACCGGCACCCCCTGCTCGCGGCCGTAGCTGCGAAGCTGCCCATGCGTGAACTGGCTGATGCCGGCCTGGAAGTAGCCGATCCACAGCGCACCGCCGGCGGCATGCGCCAGCGTGACCATGTTGGTGGACGGGAACTGGCTACCGGCGGGCGCTGCCTGCCGTTCGAAGCGACGGCCATCGAAGCGGTACAGGCCCGAGCCGGTAGCCAGCCACAACAGGCCCTCGCGGTCCTGGGCAATGTCCCAGATATCGCCTGGCGCGCCCTGGCCGACACGCCAGGCGGTGTGCTCGTAATCGGGCAGCCCGCCGCTCACCGGCGGGCGCTGCACGGCAAAGGCGGGCAGGGAGGTCAACAGCAACAGGCACGTCAGCAGCGTCGGCAGGCGACGCACGGACGGGAAGGGGCGGCCACGCATGGCGCGCATTCTGGCAGGTGTGGGGCAGTCCGGGGTGACCCGAACGGGGTAGGCGGCGTGCGCCGGTGTCGGCTATCACGCCGGCATGCCCTCCGGAGCCCCGCCATGCAGCGCCTGTTCGTGATGTTCCCCGACCGCGGTCCGGGCATCGGCCTGCTGTGGTTGCGGTTGTGCCTGTCCGCTGCTCTGTTCACGCTTGGCATGCAGGCGGGCGGGTGGTCCGCGGTGTGCCTGCTGGCAGTGCCGATGCTCGTGCTGGGCGCGTTGACGCCGCTCGCGGCGCTGATGGCGGCCGTGGGCATGTTCGCGCAGCAGGCGCCGTGGCCGCAGGCGGTGCTGCCATTGGCGCTGTTGATGCTGGGCCCTGGCGCCTATTCACTGGATGCGCGGTTGTTCGGGCGCCGCCTGCTCGGCCGTCGGCCTCCCCCATTCGGGTAGGTGCTGGCCTCGACCGACGGGGGTAGGGCATCACGCAGGGGTCACGCACCATGGGGCACCCCTTCGCGGCGTCCCGCATGGCTACCCTCTTCCCGCCTGATCCGCCCGCCGCTTCACTGGCACCGCAGCAGGCGGCCGCCTTGCAGCGCGCCCTGCGCTATGTCGATGAGCATCTGTCGCAGCCGCTGCGGGTGACCGAGCTGGCGGCGGCCGCCTGCGTCAGCCGCTTCCATCTGGTACGCCTGTTCCGCGCCGGTACCGGCGCCAGCCCGTTGCGCTATGTCCGCCGCCGTCGCATCGAGCGTGCGCGCCAGCTGCTGCCGGGCGCGCAGCTGCCGATGGCCTGCCTGGCCCAGCAGCTGGGCTTCTTCGACCAGAGCCATTTCGTCCGCAGCTTCCGCGCGGAGACCGGCTGCAGCCCCGGCCAGTACGTCGCCGGTGATGCCGCCCTGTTGCATCCCCTTGATCGTGTTTCCAACGGAGTCCACCCATGAGCCTTGCCACCGCCACTCCCGCCCCGGCGCTGCTGTCGCCGACCGACCACGCCCTGGTGCTGATCGACTTCCAGTCGCAGATGGCGTTCGCCACCCACACCATCGACATCTCCGCGCTGCGCAACAACGTGTCGCTGATCGGCAAGGGCGCCAAGGGCTTCAATGTACCGGTCGTGCTGACCACAGTCGCCGAAGCATCGTTCTCCGGGCCGATGTTCCCGGAACTGCCGCAGATCTTCCCTGGCCAGACGGTGTTCGATCGCACCTCGATGAACACCTGGGAAGACCAGCCTGTGATCGATGAGATCAACCGCATCGGCAAGCGCCGTCTGGTCATCGCCGGCCTGTGGACCAGCGTCTGCATCGTCGGCCCGGCGCTGTCGGCGCTGGCGCAGGGCTTCGAGGTGTATGTGATTACCGATGCCTGCGGCGATGTCAGCGAGGAAGCGCACGAGCGTGCGATCACCCGCATGGTGCAGGCCGGCGCGGTGCCGATGACCAGCGTGCAGTACCTGCTCGAACTGCAGCGCGACTGGGCACGGGGTGAAACCTACGACCTGACTACCGGCATTGCGCGCGACCACGCCGGCGGCTACGGCATCGGCATCCAGTACGCCAAGCGGATGTTCGGTGCGCAGGAAGGCGGGCACTGAGCATGGTTGCCGGCCAAGGCCTCGACCTGGCCCTGCTGATGCTGCGCGTGGCGGCAGGAGGCTTCCTGCTGCCGCACGCGCTGGGCAAGCTGTTCGGGTGGTTCGGGGGGCCGGGGCTTTCCGGCTTCGCCACCGAGCTGCGCGGTTTCGGGCTGCCGGCAGTGGCACCGTTGCCATTGCTGTTGGCCTTGCTGCAGGTGTTGTCCGGGCTGGCCGTGCTGCTGGGGTGGCAGACCCGCATCGCCGCCCTTGCGGCGGCTGCCTTCATCGGCTTCACCGTGCTGTTGGCCCTGCCCAAGGGCTGGTTCTGGATGCGCGGCGGCAGTGAGTACCCGTTGATGTGGACCACGGTGCTGCTGGCCCTCGCGCTGGCCGGCCCCGGCGCCTGGGCGCTGGACGGCCAACGCTTTCCGGGAGAATTCGCATGAGTCACGATCCCCTCGATCACGGCCGCCGCAACGTGGTGCTGGCCAGCGGCGCCGCTGTTGCGCTCGGCCTGGCAGGTCGTGCCGGTGCCGCACTCGATTCCACTTCCAAGGAGCGTCGCATGAGCACGCTGGTCATCCGCAATGCCCGCATTACCACCCTCGACCCGCAGCAGCCGCATGCGCAGGCGCTGGCTGTACAGGAGGGCCGCATCGTCGCCGTCGGCAGCGACGAGGAGATCATGCGCGGCTGGGGCAATGAAGCGACGCTGATCGACGCGCAGGGCCGGCGCCTGCTGCCCGGCCTCAACGACAGCCATACCCACCTCATCCGTGGTGGCCTGAACTACAACCTGGAACTGCGCTGGGACGGCCTGCGTTCGCTGGGCGACGCTCTGGACATGCTGAAGGCCCAGGTAGACCGTACTCCCGCGCCGCAGTGGGTGCGCGTGGTCGGTGGCTTCACCGCTGCGCAGTTCAACGAGAAGCGCCTGCCGACGCTGCAGGAGCTCAACGACATCGCACCGGATACGCCGGTGTTCCTGCTGCACCTGTATGACCGCGCACTGCTCAACCGCGCCGCGCTGCGCGCCTGCGGCTACAGCAAGGACACGCCAGATCCGCCGGGTGGCCAGATCGTGCGCGATTCGCTGGGCAACCCGACCGGGCTGCTGCTGGCCAAGCCCAATGCGCTGATCCTGTACGCCACGCTGGCCAAGGGCCCGCGCCTGCCGATCGAATACCAGGCCAACTCGACGCGCCATTTCATGCGCGAACTGAACCGGCTTGGCATCACTTCGGTGATCGACGCCGGCGGTGGCTTCCAGAACTACCCCGAGGACTACCAGGTCATCGAGCAGCTGCATCGCGATGATCAGCTGACGGTGCGCATCGCCTACAACCTGTTCACCCAGAACAAGGGCAGGGAAGTGGATGACTTCCGTGGCTGGAGCGAGATCCTGCAGCCGCGCCAGGGCGATGACCTGCTGCGCCACAACGGCGCGGGCGAGATGCTGGTGTTCTCTGCCGCCGACTTCGAACTGTTCAACGAACCGCGCCCGGAACTGCCGCCGGAGCTGGAGCCCGAACTGCACGACGTGGTGAAGCTGCTGGTCGAGAAGCGCTGGCCGTTCCGCATCCACGCCACCTACGACGAGAGCATCACCCGCATCCTGGATGTATACGAACAGGTCAACCGCGAGGTGCCGTTCGATGGCCTGCACTGGTTCATTGACCACGCCGAGACCATCACTCCGCGCAATATCGAGCGCATCCGCGCGCTGGGTGGGGGTATCGCCGTGCAGCACCGCATGGCTTACCAGGGCGAAGCCTTCGTCGAGCGCTACGGTGTGCAGGCGGCACGGCACACGCCGCCGGTCAGGCGCATGTTGGCCGAGGGCGTGCCGGTGGGCGCAGGCACCGACGCCACCCGCGTGGCCAGCTACAACCCGTGGGTGGCATTGTCCTGGCTGGTGACCGGGCGCACCGTGGGCGGGTTGGCCCTGTATGGCGAGGAAAACCTGCTCGAACGCGAGCAGGCGCTGCGCCTGTGGACCCAGGGCAGCGCCTGGTTCTCCGGCGACGAAGCAGTAAAAGGGACATTGAAGGTTGGTCAGCTGGCCGACTTCATCCTGCTCTCGGCCGATTTCTTCCGCGTCGACGACGCGCAGATCGCCGACATCACCAGCCTGCTGACCGTGGTCGGCGGGCGCATCGTGCATGCCGACGGCGATTATGCTGGCCTGGCGCCGCAGCTGCCGCCGGCGATGCCCAGCTGGTCGCCGGTCAACCGGTTCGGTGGTTACCATGTCGGCGGTGCTGCCACCGGGTTGGCAGCTGCCCATCGCCACCATCACGGTGTGGCCTGCAGTACGCATGGTGCTCACGGGCATGCCGCGCAGCATGCGGCGCCCACCGATGACCTGACCGCCTTCTGGGGCGCGATGGGATGCTCGTGCTTCGCGTTCTGAGCCTGGCGCTGCTGGCCGTGCCATCGCTGGCGCTGGCCTGCGAGGGTGGCCATTGCACTGACGCCGGTGACGGCCAATTGCGGTGGGACGCCTCGCTGCGCCTGCGTGGCCTGTACTACGACCCGACCCGGTTCGGCATCGGTGGCAGTGAAGATGGCTATGGCCTGCTGCGTGCACTGGCTTCGGCCACCTATGTGGAGGACACCTGGCAGGCAAAACTGCAGCTGGGCGTGCATGCCGAGAATGGCAAGGCAGGCGGCCCGGGCCGCACCGACCGTGGTGCCTTGGACGTGCAGCAGGCGTACTGGCGCTGGCAGCGCGGTGGCTTCCATGTGCAGCTCGGCCGGCAGGAAGCCGGCTATGGCAGCTCGCGGCTGTTGTCGGTGCGCGATGGGCCGAATATCCGCCTGGCCTTCGACGGTGCGCGCCTGGGCTGGAAGGGGCGGCTCGGCACGCTTGACCTGATGGCTCTGCGGCCGGTCGAGAACCGGCCGGGTGCCTTTGATGATCGCAGCGAACACGGTGCGCACCTGTGGGGTGCCTATGCCACCGCGGCACGCGGGCAGGGCGTGGGACAGTGGGATCTGTACCTGCTGGACTATCGTCGCGACGGTGCGCGCTTTGCGGCAGGCTCGGGAACCGAGCGCCGGCAGACACTCGGTGCGCGCTGGTTCGGCCAGTCAGGTCTGCTGGACTGGAACAGTGAGCTGGTGGCGCAGGGCGGTGAACTGCGTGCCGCCACCGGCCCACTCGACATCCGTGCCTGGACGCTGGCGACCGACACCGGCTGGCGCTGGACGGAGCGGCCGCTGCAACCGCGGCTGGGGCTGAAGGCCGACATCGCCAGTGGCGATGGCAACCTGCACGACCGGCGACTGGGCACCTTCAATGCACTGTTCCCGAAATCGGCCTACTTCAGCGAGGCCAGCCTGCTGGCCCCGGCCAATCTGATGGACCTGCAGCCGACCCTGGCCCTGCGCCTGCACGACGCGGTGACGACGGAACTGGGCGTGCAGATGGCCTGGAAGCATCGTCGTGCCGATGCGGTCTACACCACGCCGGCGCCGCTGGTGGCGTTGCCGGGCAGCGCCGGTGGCGCGCGCCGCATCGGCACCCAGTACAAATCCGAAACCCGCTGGCAGGCCAGCGAACACTGGCAATGGCAGCTGCAGCTGGCCTGGGTCGACGCCGGTCCTGCACTGAAGCAGGCTGGAGGCCAGGACACGCTGTTCGCCTCGATCGTTGGAGCATGGCAATGGTGAACGCAACCGCGTCGCAACTCCCCGTACAGGCCGCAGGGGCCTGGTCCCCGCTGAAGATCCAGATGTTCCGTTCGATCTGGCTGGCGATCCTGGCCAGCAACATCGGCACCTGGGTCAATGATGTGGCCGCCGCCTGGGTGATGGCCGAGCGCACCGGTTCGCCGTTGATGGTGGCCCTGGTGCAGTCGGCCACCACGGTGCCGATCGTGCTGCTGGCGCTCGCTGCCGGCACCCTGGCCGACATTGTCGATCGTCGGAAGTACCTGTTGGTGACCCAGGGCTGGATGCTGCTGGTGGCCGCCGCAATGGCTGGGTTGACCGCGATGGACCTGCTGACCCCGCAGTTGCTGGTGCTGCTGACCTTCTGCATGGGCTGCGGTGCGGCGATGGCAATGCCCGCGCAGGCCGCCATCGTCTCCGAACTGGTGCCGCAGCCGATGCTGGCCTCGGCAGTGGCGCTGAACTCGATCGGCATCAATATCGCCCGTTCGATCGGCCCGGCCATCGGCGGCGTGATCGTCGCCCAGCTGGGTGCGGTCTGGGCGTTCGGCTTCAATGCCGTCACCTTCGCCGCGATGCTGTTCGTAGTGTGGGGTTGGAAGCGCGACCCAAAGCAGTCGAGCTTGCCGCCGGAAGGCTTCGGTGCCGGATTGAAAGCGGGCCTGCGCTACGCCAGCCGTGCCGGACGGCTGCAGGCGGTGCTGATCAAGTCGGTCGGCTTCTTCTTCTTCGCCGCGGCAATGAACGCGTTGTTGCCCGTGGTGGTGCGTGGGCAGATGCAGGGTGGGGCGGGGCAGTACGGCATGCTGCTGGGCTGCATCGGCATCGGTGCAGTGGGCGGTGCCTTGCTGCTGCCGAAGCTGCGCGCACAGCTGGATCGCGACCTGCTGGTACTGCTGGCGACGTTGTCGCTGGCCCTGAGCCTGGTCGGGCTGGCGCTGACCCGCAGCTGGTACGTGCTTCCGGCGGTGATGCTGGTGAATGGATTTGCGTGGATCACCGTGCTGTCGTCGCTGCAGATCGCTGCGCAGACTGCGGTTCCGGCATGGGTACGTGCGCGTGCGCTGGCGCTGTACATCATGGTGTTCTCTGCCGGCATGGCCGCCGGCGGCCTGAGCTGGGGCGCGCTCGCTCAGCGCACCTCGCCCGAACTGGCGTTGCTGGTGGCAGCGGCCGGTGCGGTGATCGGTGGATTGCTGGTGTGGCGCGTGCGCATCGCCGGCACCGAAGACCTGAACCTGCGCCCGGCCGGGCACTGGCCGGCACCCGAGCTGTCGGTGCCGGTGTCGAACGATCGAGGCCCGGTGCTGGTCACCATCGAGTACCGCATCGATGATGCTGATCGTGCCGCGTTCCAGGCGCAGATGCGCGCGATGGGATCCATCCGTCGTCGCGACGGTGCGGTGGTCTGGGGCGTAGTCGAAGACGTGGCAACACCGGGAATCCACCTTGAGTATTTCGTGACCCCGTCATGGCTGGAGCACCTTCGCCAGCACGAGCGCATCACCGCCGACGACAAGGCGATCCAGGAAGAACTACGCGGATTGCATCGGGGAGAGCGCTCGCCGGTGGTGCGCCACTTCGTGGGTGGTCATGATCCGCTGCCCGCCTCCGTGCCACATCACCATGCCGACATCTGAGCCGTCGCGGCTAGAGCCGGCCGCTGGCCGGCTGTGCAGGATCGCGATGGATTGATCGGGGTGCCGGCCAGCGGCCGGCACTACCGAAGGGGCGGCGGCACCGTTGCGGCGCCGCCGCGATACCTCACTTGCGTGCGAATGCCAGCAGGTCGGCGTTGAACTGGTCGGCGTGGGTGATGGTCAGGCCATGCGGCGCACCGGCGTACACGTTCAGTTCGGCATCCTTGATGATCTGCGAGGACAGCTTGGCCGAGGCATCGAACGGCACGATCTGGTCGTCATCGCCGTGCACGACCAGCGCCGGCACGTCGATCTTCTTCAGGTCCTCGGTGTAGTCCACTTCCGAGAATTCGTGCACGCAGTCGTACTGGCCCTTGACGCCACCGAGCATGCCCTGCAGCCAGAACGCATCGCGCATGCCCTGGGTAACGTTGTTGCCATCCCGGTTGGCGCCGAAGAACGGGGTGGTCAGGTCCTTGAAGAACTGCGAACGGTCGCCGCCGGTACCCTTGCGGATACCGTCGAAGACCTCCAGCGGGGTGCCGGCGGGGTTGCCAGCGGTCTTCAGCATCAGCGGCGGCACGGCGCCGACCAGCACCACCTTGGCCACGCGCGCGCTGCCGTGGCGGCCGATGTAATGGGCCACTTCACCGCCGCCGGTGGAATGGCCGACCAGGATCGCGTCCTTCAGGTCCAGCGCTTCGATCACCGCGGCCAGGTCATCGGCATAGGTGTCCATGTTGTTGCCATCCCAGGTCTGGCTGGAGCGTCCGTGGCTGCGGCGATCGTGGGCGACCACGCGGAAGCCGTTCTGGCCCATGAACAGCATCTGCGGATCCCAGGCATCGGAAGACAGCGGCCAACCGTGGGCGAACACGATCGGCTGGCCGGTGCCCCAATCCTTGTAGAAGATGCGGGCGCCATCGGCGACGGTGACGAAGTTGCTCATTGCAGGTTCCTTGGCGGAAGGGAGGGAAGGCTTCGGCAGGATGCCGGTGCCTTCGGCAGTACAGCGCAGGCGCAGGCGACCGACTTGCACGGCTGTGCTGGATTGCATCGGATGTGACGCGTATCGCTCTGGCAGGACGGGAGCCGTGTGCCGAGGATGAGCGCAGCCCGCCACAGGAACGCACGGATGCCCGCCATGCGATGGTCGCTGATGCTGTGCCTGCTGCTGCCCATGGCAGCGCCGGCACAGACCCATGTCTACAAGTGCGTGGATGGACCGCACCCGGTCTACCAGCAGACACCCTGCCAGGGGCGTGCCGCATGGCGCTGGGACGTGCCCGCGGAGCAGTCATTGTCCCGCGGCGCTGTGGCGCCAGCGGCCTCGACACCGAAGCCATCGCCCCGGCCACGGCGTGCGGCGCGGGCGCACGGTGCGCTGATCACGATCAGCACGGATGCGGCGGCCTGCGAGCGTGCCCGGCGTGATCGCGAGCAGGCGTTGCTCAAGCGTCGGCGCCTGGATTTCGTGCAGCGCCGGCAGCTGGATGACGCGGTCTACGGCGCCTGCCAGTGACGCGGGGGCGCTGAAGTGCCGAAAACGACAACGGCGCCATAGGGCGCCGTCGCGTGGAGTACCGTGAGTGCAGCTCTCAGCGACCGTCGCTGGCGGCCGCCGGTGCGGGCACGCTGTCCGGCTTGGGCAGGCTCAACTCCGGGTTGCCCTGTTCGGCCTGCAGGATCTGGATGCGGCGCTGCAGGGCGTCCAACTGGCTGTTGGTGCTCTGCACGTCGGTGCTGAGGCTCACGGCCTGCTGCTGGGCCTGCTGCAGGGCGGCGCTGACCTGGGCCGACTGTGCCTGCTGCTGTTCCATTTCCTGCTGCAGGGTACGCAGGCGTTCCTCGTTGTAGGCCACCAGGCGCTCGGTGTAGCGCTTGCCGGCTTCAAGGCGGGTGGTGTCGATGTAGACCTGGGCCAGCTGTTCGGACTGCTGCGCGAAGGTGCGGTAGACGCGCTCGGCGTTGTCCACCGCATCGGTCTTGATCACCCGCCAGAAGTTCTTCTCCTGGAACAGGGCGACGTAGTAGGTCAGGGTGTTGGCATTGAACAGCAGGCTGGCGCCGTAGTTGCCGTTGTAGGTGGTGCGCAGCTCGGTCAGCTGGCGCGAGTCCATCAACTGCTTGAGTTCGTCCACGGTATTGCGCACCACCGGCGCGCTGCGCGCCGGTTCGGCTGCCGCCTCACGGTCGCCACGTGCAGCCATCGCTGCCGGTGCCACCAGCATCATGACCACGGCCAGCACTGCCGCGCTGCGCGCGTGCCGGGCAAAGACCGCGCCCCCTGAAGTTTCTCGCATGTCTAGACCATCCACGGATGAGTGTGGGTTGATATGAAGGTGGTTCCCCGCCGGGAGTCTAGCATGGGTGTGGGCGCCGCCAAGGGCGCCCGTCACGGGTCAGTAGACCAGCTGTGCGGCGCTGCACTGGATCGACTGCACGTTGACGTCGGTCCGGCCCAGTTCAAGGCCCAGCACGCTGGCCAGCAGGTTGGTCAGCAGGGTGCCGACACTGTTGAGCACCGGCCGCAGTGCGGCCAGGATCGGCTTCAGCACGGTGCACAGCAGGCCGCTGCAGCTGACGCTGCCATCGGGGTTGGTGACACCCGTTCCCCCGGCACCATCGAGAAAGCCGGCCGGTGCGGTCTGGATGTACGACGCCAGATTGTTGCGCACGCAGCCGTTGTAATCGATCAGGTTGCCGAGCAGGCTGTCGCAGCGGTTGATCAGCAGGCCGCCGACCAGCGAGCCAAGCAGGCCATCGAGCAGGCCCAGGCCCTGGCCGGTGACGGTCGTCCTGTAACCGGTCCACACCGAACCGTCTTCCCAGCAGGTAGTCAGGCCCAGCAGGCAAGGCTTGGGGACGCCATTCTTCACCGTCCAGTTGCCCAGCGGGGCGAGATTGCGTGCCGGATCGCCATCGCGCAGCAGCGGGATGACCTGGTCGACGTTGTAGCGTCCGCCAGTCGGAAAGGCCGCCTGCAGGTAGCGATCGGCCAGCGCCTTGGCGGTGTCGTTGGCGTTCATGCCCTGCTTGGGCGAATTGAGCATGCCCGACAGCACCCGTAGCAGTTCGTTCACCAGGCTCGACACTGCGTCACCGATCGCGAGCGGGTTGAACCGGGTCGAGCCGGTCTCACCGGCGGCCAGGGTCAGGGTCTGCGTGCTGGTCAGGGCAGGCAGGGTAATCCTGTCGTTGATCAATGGTTGGCCCAGCAGCTTCAGCAGCTGTTCGTCCTGCAGCGTGGCGTCGCAGACATTGGCCTTGGAGAAGCGCTGTGCAGGGTCGACATTGCCGACGCAGGCGCGCAGCACCGACGAGTCCACCTGGATCGTGGCCTTGGGTGGATTGCCGCCGCACTGGATGCCGGTCAGCGTGCCCATGCCGTTGGCCACGTCGACGTGCAGCGGCAGGTGCAGGCGCGTGCCAAGCAGGTTCAGCAGCGGCCCCAGCGCGAACAGGTTGTTGCTGTCCACGTCCGCCATCAGCCGCACCTGCGCGTTGTAGGCACGGCTGCCGACACCGCCGATGGCGATCGATGGCGGCTCGACCACGCCTGCCTGGATGCTGATGCCCAGCAGGTCCAGTCCCTTGACCGCCACGCCGTTGCCATCGTTGGCGATGGAGATCGCGGTGCTGATCAGGTTGAGCACGTTGACCTGTGACTCCAGTGCGCTGCCGACCGTGCCGTCGGGCGAGACAACTTCGGCAAACAGGCCACCGCCGCCGGACTGGCTGCCAAGCACGATGTTGAGCTTGTTGATGTCCAGCTGGGTGGCAACCAGATCGGACAGGGCGCGCAGCTGCACCCCCGCAGCGGAGTCACGGCCGACCACGGTGGCGGTGGCATCGACCAGCTGTGCCAGCGAAATCTTGTTGACCGACAGCAGGCGATTGAAGTCGGCCACGCTGAGGTTCGCGCTTACCGGTATGTTGAGCGCTTTCAGCAGGCCCGAAGGGGTGACGTTGGCCTGCGCCAGGCCGTCATAGGACAGCACCGTGGCATTGGTGACGTCCAGGCCAACCAGGCGCAGGGTGGACAGCAGCACTGAATCGCCATTGGTCCTTAGCAGCTGCGAGCCGACCGCAAACACCGCGGTGGGTTCGGCACGGCGCGCCACGGCCTGCACGCTCACGGTGGGCAGGCTGGAAGTCTGCCCGAAGAAGGGCAGCACGCTGCGCTCGGCGATTACCTGAACGGCATTGCGGGGATTGCTGGCATCGACGCTGGTGACGAAGCGGGTGCCGGTGCCACGGCTGGCGCTCCAGTTGCCGCAGCGGATCTGCAGGGTGCCTGCGAACCCGTTCTGGGCCACCGCATTCTGCCGGGCAGCGCTGTTGTCGCTGTTGTCCGGGCTGCACAGCTCCAGCCGCTGTGCGCCGGCCAGTGCGGCAAGGTCGGCCACCTTCTGCGCATCACGCTTGGCCCAGAACAGATAGCCGATCTCAATCAGGCCCAGCATGGCCAACAGCGCCAGCATGACCAGCATCATCGTGACCGACATGCCGCCGCGTGCGCGGCTGAAACTGAACTGGCGTGGGCGTTTCATGGCCGACCTCAGCGTCCGGAGGAGGAGGCGTCCTTGGACCGGGAGACATCGGTCTCAAAGAAGTCCGGGATCTCGTGTTCAAAGCTCTTCAGGTAACGCGCATAGCTCAGCGTGGCCTGGTCACCCAGGATCGGCAGCCGCTGGCCGGCCTGCTGCCCGGAGGCCTGCAGGCGGAACAGATTGCGGGTCGCCTCGCCGCTGGGCAGGCGCGCACGCGGTGCGGCGGGCGGTGCTGAAAGACGTGCGACGTCGGTTGCGATGGTCGACGCTTGCGCCCCAGTCACCTCGGCGGATGCGGCCGGTGCGGCCAACTCCACGGTGGGAAGCGGCTCGGCCTGCATCGGCGCCGTGCCCGCTGGCGACGGCGAGGGGCCACCGAGCATCTGTCCGGTCAATGGCTGTTGCTGCGCCTGCACGGCACCGGCAACAAGCAGGCAGCACAGCACGGGCAACAGGCGTCGGATCTGGCGCATCGTGGTCATGGTGTGCTTCCGGTCGGGTGGTCGGTGGCGCTGAAGCGTTCCAGCATCGAGGGTGGCAGGCGCTGCGGATCGCGTTGGTCGCGCGGGTCGCGGTGGGGTTCGCCCGCCAGCCGTGCGCCGCCCGATGCACGAGCGCCACTCTCGACGCTGGCCGTGTGTGCAGGTGTGGCTGCATTGGCTGCAGCAGCGGCCTGTCGTTGCTGCAGGCGCGTCCGGATCTGCTGGGCCTGCTGCTGGATGCTTCGGCGCGTTTCCTCGTTGAGGCTGGCCTGTGCCGATAGCCGCTCCGCCGTGGCCTGGTCGCCGCGCAGTACCGCCCAGAGTGCAAGGTTGGCCGTTGCCTTGGCGTTGCCCGGTGAAAGCTCCAGGGCCTTGGCCAGCGGCTCGCGGGCCTGATCGAACTGGCCGGCACGCAGCCGTGCATAGCCCAGGTCGCCCAGGTAGTCGGTGTTCAAGGGCTGCAGCTGCGTGGCGCGCGCCAGGGCCTGTTCGCTGCCGGCATCGTCGTCGCGACGTGCTGCGATCAGGCCCAGGCCATGGGCGGCCGCCGCGGCCTGCGGCCCGCTGGACAGCTCGCGATACAGCGCGACCGCCGCGTCGGTCTGGCCGGTCTCACGCAGTGCGTCGGCCTGCAGCAGGCGCAGGGCAGGACGATCACCATAGCGCTGGCGGAAGGCCTCCACATGGGCCAGCGAGGCATACCAGGCGCCCTGCTGCTGCATGCGTTCGATCAGCTCCAGATAGGCGTTGCGGCTGTCCTGCGGATCGGGTTCCGGCGGCGCAAGGCTGGGCGCCCGCACATACTTCGGCGTGGTCGAGGCGCAGCCACTGGCCAGGGCGGCGAGGGTGACGGCAAGCAGCAGGCAGGAGGTGTGCAGGGCAGGCATCAGGGAGATCCCATCTTGGACAGGGTGGTGGCCAGCGCGACCAGCGCCGGGCCGGCAAGCACCAGCATCAGTGCCGGCAACAGGGTCAGCATCATCACCACGGTCATCTTCACCGAGAGCTTGCCGACCTTTTCCTTCAACGCGTTGCGGCGCTGTTCGCGCAGGCGGAGGCTGAACTGGCGCAACGGCTCCTGCACTGCGCCGCCGTGCGCATGCACCTGCAGGATCAACTGCATCAGGCTGGCCAGGTCATCATCGGCGTAGACCTCGCTCAGCCGCCGCAATGACTGCGCGCGCGTGCGGCCATGGGTATAGGCCACATTGGCTTCCTGCAGTTCGCCGCCGAGTACCGGCAATGCATCGCGCAGCTTGTCGCCCAGCGTCTGCAGGCTCTGGTCCATGCTGAAGCCCACGCCCTGCAGCAGGCGCAGCAGGTCGATCAGCAGGGGCAGCTCGTTCTCGACCGCACGGCGGCGGCGCTTGACCCACGACGACAGCACGAACTTCGGCAGCAGCAGCCCGGCCGCCAGCGCACCGATCACCACCATCACCTTGGCAAGCCCATGCGCGCTGCTGAACGCCAGCGCCAGCGCCAGCACCAACAGGGCAAGCAGCAGGCGCAGGCCGAGATAGATCGCGGTACCGCGGCGCGTGTTCCAGCCAGCCAGGTCCAACAGCAGCTTGTCTTCGTTGGCAAGCAGCGCGGCCTCCAGGCGGCCGCCACTGAGCGAGCGCCCGAAGCGCTCGATCCAGCCCAGCGAGTCGCGGCGCGTGGCCTCGGTGTCGCGGCCTTCTTCACGCGGCTGCAGGGCGGTTTTCAGTGTGGCTGAGGTGCGGTGCTCGCGATGGCTGCGTACCCAGCCGGCGATACCGAGCAGGGCGACGCCGGCTGCCAGCACCAGCAGCGAAAGGGCGAACCAGGCGCTGGCGCTCATCGGGCACCTCCGGGGCGGCTGCGGGCGGTCATAGCGATTTGGCCAGGCGGTACAGCAGGAACGCCCCGAGCAGTTCCAGGCCCAGTGCGATCAGCAGGATCCTGTGACCGAGCGGGTCGTGCAGCACCGGCTGGAAGAACGCCGGGCTGGAGATCGCCATCAGCACCGCACTGGCGGGTGGCAGCAGCCCCAGCACCCAGGCCGACATCCGTGTTTCCGAGGTGGTGGCCGCCAGTTCCTGCTGGGCCTGTTCCAGGTCGCGCATGAAATCGCCCATGCGTTGCAGGATCTGGTCGGCGCGCCCACCAATGCGCACGCTCACTCCGATCACCACTGCCAGCACCTTCAGTGCGTCCATCCGGTACGGCTGCGCGGCCAGGCTCAATGCACGATCCAGGTCCATGCCGCTGCGTGCATAGCGCACCGTGGTGTCGAGCAGGCCGCGCAGTGGCGCGCTGGTCTGCATCGAAGACACCTGGAACGCGGCCTGCAGGCTGTTGCCCAGCGCGGTGAGGCGGACCAGGTTGTCGAGAAAGTCCGGCATCTGGTGCAGCAGCTGCGCGCGCAGCTTCGTGATCCGGCGCATCACCCACAGCCAGCAGCCCAGCAGGTACAGCAGCAGGGTCAGCGGAAACATCCAGGCCGTGCCCAGCCGCATCGCCGCCACGACCGCAAGCACCAGTCCCGGCACCAGCAGCATCAGTGGCAGCTTCCAGCCCGGCTGAAGGCCGGCGCGCTGCAGGACACCGTCCCACGGCAGTACGCGGGTCCCAGTGCTGGCCGGGCGGGTCGAATCGTTGGCCGCCGCAACGGCAGGCCCGGCCGGTACTGCGCCGGCCGCGCTGCCGCGCGCCAGTTGTTGCTCGGCATGCTGCAGCGAGGCCTGGCGCTGCTCACGGCTGGCGGCGGTGCCCCACAGCCAGACGGCCAGCGCCAGCAGCACCGAGATGATGCTCAACACGCCCAGCAGCAGGCCGGTGCCCATGCTCAGAAGTCCCCGTAGAGCGATTCACGCAGTTGCTGGCGGAACGGCTCCAGCTTGTGCGAGTGCGGATGGAAGCCCAGGCCGATCCAGCGGTCGGTCTCGCGGCCGGCGGCGTCGATCTGCACCTCGTGGCGGAACATTTCCTGGGTGGTGATCAGGTTGTCACTGACCCCGGTGATCTCGGTGATCGAGACCAGCACCCGGCGCCCGCTGCCCAGCCGCGAGATCTGCACGATGAAGTCGATGGCGCTGGCAATCTGCCGGCGCAGGCTGTCCTCGCTGCCCTGGAAGCCGGCAAAGCCTGCCAGCATCTCGATGCGGTACAGGCAGTCGCGCGGCGTGTTGGCGTGGATGGTGGCCATCGATCCGTCATGGCCGGTGTTCATCGCCTGCAGCATTTCCAGCACTTCCGCGCCACGCACCTCGCCGACCACGATGCGGTCCGGGCGCATGCGCAGACTGTTGCGCACCAGGTCGCGGATGCTGACCGCGCCCTGGCCCTCGGCGCCACCGATGCGGCTTTCCAGGCGCACCACGTGCGGATGGTTCAGCGAAAGCTCGGCGGTGTCCTCCACGGTGATGACGCGCTCGCTGGGTGGCACGTAGCTGGCCAGTGCGTTCAGCAGCGAGGTCTTGCCGGAGCTGGTGCCGCCGGAGACCAGGATGTTGCATCGGCCCAGCACCATTGCCTTCAGCAGGGCCTGCATCGGTGCGTCGAAGGTGCCCTTGGCGAGCAGTTCGTCGGGGGTGAACGGGTCCTTGCGGAACTTGCGGATGGACACCATCGGCCCGTCCACCGCCAGTGGCGAGATGATCGCGTTGAGGCGGCCGCCGTTGGGCAGGCGCGCATCGACCATCGGATTGGAATCATCCAGCCGGCGGCCCAGCGGCGCGAGGATGCGGCGCAGGATGCGCAGCAGGTGGGTGTCATCGGTGAAGCGCTGGGTGGCACGCCGGAGCTGGCCACCCTGCGAAACGTGCACGTCCTTGAAACCGTTGATCAGGATGTCTTCGATGGAGGGGTCGTGGAGCAGGTCGTCCAGCGGGCCGAAACCGGTCAGCTCCTTGACCAGGCCCTCGGCAACCACCTGCATCTCTTCTTCGTTGATCGGGATGCGCCATTCCTGGATGAAGCCCACGGTCTGTACCTGCACCCAGCGGGCGATGGTATCCGGGGCCCAGGAATCGATGTCGATGCGCTCGTCCTCGATGCTGTTGAGCAGGTGCTCATGCGCGGCCGACAGCACCTTCTGGTACTGCTCGGTCTGTGCGAACGGCAGGTGGCCCGGGCTTTCGTGCAGCAGCGGGCGGGCAACGGCATGCGGGAACGGGGTTACCTTGTCTTCCATTGCGATCCACCCAGGGCAAGGGAGAGTCTTTCCCGCAGGCCATGCGGCTGGACCGGGCAGGCAGCCGGGTCCAGCCGTGACACGAGCGGGGCGAGGGCACGCAGGTAGGGATCGCGCGGCGCATCCTGCAGCAGCAGGCGGCCCTGGCTGGCGGCAAGGCGCACGCGCGGTCGTTCAGGCAATGTCGCCAGCAACGGCACTTCGAAGCGGCGTGCGATCTGTTCCGGGCTCATGCCGCTGCTGTCGTCGTGGCGGTTGATCACCAGCTGCAGGCGTTTCTCGCGCTCGCGCTGGCCTGCAAGATGCTTCAGCGCCTGGTCCAGCGAGACCAGCGTGGCGATCGACGCATCGGTGACCAGCCAGATTTCGTCTGCCTGGTCCAGCAACAGCGGCGGCAGCTGCCGCAGCGGGCAGCCGCCGGCATCACACAGCACGCTGGCGAACACCCCGCGCAGGCGCTGCAGCAGCGCGCCAGGGTCGGACGGGGGCACGGCATCACTGCCGCCGGCACGGTCCAGCAGCACCAGCCCGGAGTCATGGCGCGCCATCGCGGTGCGTGCGAGGGTGGCGTCGATGCGGCTGGCGTTGCGCAGCGCATCCTCGTAGTGGAAGCGGCTGTCGAGATTGAGGTACAGCGCAAGGTCACCGGACGGCTGTGCCAGTTCCATCAGCAGGCCGTCCTGCTGCACTGCATCGCCCTGGGCAAGGGCCCGCGTCTGTTGCGCCAGCACCGAAAGATGTGCGGCCAGGGTACTGGTGCCGACGCCTGCGCGCACGCCCAGCAGCACGATCAGGCGCGCCTTGTGCGCGTGCTGCGCCACCGCGGCCGGGCGCGGTGACAGCGCACGCCGCAGGGCCGCCTCGATGCCGGCGTTGTCGCTGTCCAGGTCCAGCACATCGCGCAGGCCGGCGCGCAGCGCGATCACCACGCCTTCGACCTGGCCGGCGCTGGTGGCGCCGACCGCGACCAGCGCCAGGTCCGGTTGGGTCTGCTGCAGCTGCTGTGCCAGCACGCTCGAGGCAGCCGCGTGCTCGGGCCGGAAGTCAAGCAGCACCAGGCTCTGCGGGCCGCGTTGCAGGTCCTGCGCAGACGTCGGCGCACTGCTGTCCTGCCAGTGCAGGGTGGTGGTCGGCGGCAGCTTGGCGGCCAGCCGGGGCAGCAGTTCGCGGTCAATGCCGTACAGGACCAGGTTCATCGGCGGTCCTTGCGGATGCAGCGGCTGGGCGGTGGCGTAGGGCATGGGCGTGGTTCCGCAGGCGTCATGGAAGTCAGCGCGAGAAGCCGGGCACCGGGTCCTGGCTGACCGGCCCCAGCAACCACGACCCCCATTCGGGAAGATGCGGCTTGGCTTCGCGCTCGCCAGGCAGCGGCAGTTCGGCGTTGCGTGCCAGCGGCTGCACCAGACGCGGGGTGACGATGATCACCAGTTCCTTGTCCTGGCGCTTGTAGTCGAAGTTGCGGAAGAACGATCCAATGATCGGCAGGTCGCCCAACAGTGGAATCTTGTTGACGTTGGAGACGATGTTGGAGCTGACCAGGCCACCAATGACGAAGCTCTCGCCATCACCCAGCTCGACCGTGGTATCGGCGCGACGGGTGGTGATCGAGGGAATCTGCACGTTGTTGAGCACGATCGCGTTGCTGTAGTCCAGGTCGCTCGCCTCCGGCGCCACTTTCAGCGCAATCCGGTTCGGCGCCAGTACCGTTGGGGTCACGGTCAGGCCGATGCCGAAGGGCTTGTAGGTGATGGTGGTGGTGCCAAGCCCCTGCGGCTCCAGGATCGGCAGCTCGCCGCCGGCCAGGAAGCTGGCGCTCTGGCCGGACAGTGCCACCAGCGTCGGCTCGGCCAGCACGCGCGCCATGCCATTGCTCTGCAGCAGTTCGACATCGGCGTTCCACAGTCCCTTGGTCGAGCCGAACACCAGCCGGAACGCCGAGGAAATCGGCGACACGGCCTCGTTGCTGCTGTTGCCTTCCTTCATGCCGGGCAGCAGGCCGGTATTGCCGGGCAGGCCAGTGCCGGGCCGCGCGAAGCCATAGGCGAAGCCGCCGTTGCGGTTCTGGAAGTTGATGCCGATCTGCTTCATCGCGGTCTTGTTGAACTCGACCACCTTGACCTCGACCTGGACCACGCCCCCACTGTTGATGGTGGACGCATCGGCAAGCATGCCGTCCTTGCCCAGCGCCATCGCCGCAGTGCGCTGTTCCTGCATGTGCGTGAGCATGCTGTCGGTGCTTCCCTGCAGGAGGCCCTGCTGGTCCTGCTGGGTGAACACCAGCCCGGTACCGCCGGTGCTGGCGGCGCCCTGTACGGCGCTCTGCACCCGTACCGTCAACCGCTGTGGCTCGGCCTGTCTGCGGTGCCACAGCAGCAGGGTGGTGGTGCCAGGCGTCTTGCCGACCAGCAGCGCCTGGCGCTGCCCGCGCAGCATCACGATGTCGGCTACACCCGGGTCGGCAATGGCCACCCGCTCCAGGTCGGCCGGCAGGTTCCAGGGACGCTGCTCGCGCGCCTGCAGCACCAGGTCATCGGCGGCCACGCTCGTTGCCGGCGCCAGCAGCACCAGCAGCAGGGCCAGCCAGCGCTGGCGGAGGGAGAGGCGTGGACGGCGGCGACGTTCGGTCATGGATGCACTCGATGCAGGTCAAAGGGAGGCACGGGATGCGGAACTGTCGCCGCGGATGATCTCGATCCCCGACGCGCGCGGTGCACTGCGACGTGACGCCGGCGCGCGCGTCGGTGCATCCGGGGTGCTGCGTGGCGGTGCACTGCCACGTCCGGCCAGCGCGTCGCTGTCGATACCCGCAAAGGCGTGGTTCTCCGGCCGCTGCAGGGCGAGCTGCTGTTCGGCGTCGAGCCCACGCAGCGGGTCGATCACTCCGCGCGATTGCGGGAACAACGCCAGGTCGGGCAGGCCGGTATCGGCGGGATTGCGCAGGGCCAGGAAAAGTTTGCCCTGCTGCGCACCCAGCAGCAGCCGGTTGGCGTCGGCCACCGGTACCGCAAGCACCGCGCTGCGTGCGGGTTGCGGCGCTTCATTGCTGCTGCTCTGCGTGCTGCCACTTCCGGTGATGTCGGCAGCGCGCGGGTCGTTGCGGGTGTCGGCCTCGCTGTCGGAAGTAGTCTCTGTGGCCAGCGGCACGATGTCCTGCTGGCCGTAGCTCAGGACGCGCAGGCGCGACAGCAGCAGGCGCGTCTGCGCCGCTTCGCCAGGGCTGTTGATGTTGGGCTGGGCGTTGCGCAGGTTGAGGAAGACGTCGACGAAATCACCGGGAAGGATGCGGTTGCCGGCACCGACCAGTTCGTCCACGGGCACGGCCAGGGCACGCTCGCCCGGCCGCAGCTGCAGCGAGAAGCCCTGAGCCAATGCGCTGCCGTTGATCACACTGCCTTCGGCAATGTCCTGCACCGGCACCTTGCCGGTCACGGCGGCAATGCTGGTAGCGGCGCCGGGGACGGGTGCGGTGCGCTGGGCCAGGCGCAGGCCGTTGGCGCTGATCGGCTCGCCCGCAGGCAGGCGTGCCACGGCTTCGACCACGGTGATCGCCTGGGTCTCGTTGTGAGCGACCGGCGCGACCGTTGCAGGTGCGGCGGGTTTGCGCCCGATCATGAAGGCGATCAGCGCCAGCAGCACGGCCAGGCCGATCAGGGCGACGGCAGCGATGCGGGTCAACTTGAGCATGGAACCATCTCCAAAGTACCGATCATCAATTGCCGCTGCCGAGATCGAGCTGCGCGACCGCGACGCTGCGGATGGGGGCCTGCATCACCCACTTGTAGAGCGTGGCGGTGCCGGGCAGGAAGGGATGGCTGGCGTAGTCGTAGCTGACCGTCACGGTCATGCACTGGGCCGTGGCCAGACCGGCGCAGGGTGCCTGTGCCGACACCACGATGGCGTTGCTGCCCCCCGCGCTGCAGTCCACGTTCTGCTTGGAAAACTGCAGCAACCATTGCATCGAGGTGCGTGCGGCGACGCAGGCGGCGGTGCGTCGTTCGCTGGCGGTGCCGTAGCGCAGCGAGGCACGCGCGCCTTCGGCCGATGCGGTGGCCAGGGTCTGTTGCGCCGCCATGATCATCACCCCGGAGAAGGTGAACAGCAGCAGCGGCAACAGGCCGAGCATCAGCATCAGGGCGAACTCGATGCTGGCGACACCGCGTTGCAGGCGTGGGCTGCGGATGTTCATGGTGCACCTCCGTAGATGCTGGCCAGCACCCAGCCGATGGCGGCCAGTGCCAGGTAGGCTGCATAGGGAATGCCACGTCGTCCCTGGCGGGCGGCCTGCATGTCACGCAGCACCGGATGCGCTTGCCACTGCGTGCTGGTGCGATTGACCTGCATCTGCAGGTGACCGGGCAGCAGCACGCCCAGGCGGCGACCGGCCAGCACCAGTACGGCATGCAACCCAGCCGCGAGGCTTGCCACCAGCCAGACCGGCAGCAGCGCCTGCCAGCCCAGCATCAGGCCCAGCACGGCGAAGAACTTCACGTCCCCGGCGCCCATCCAGCGCAGGGCATGGAACGGCAACAGCGCCAACAGGCCGACCGCCGCGCCGGCAAGGTGGGGCAGCCACGGCTGGCGCGGCGCACTGAACTGGCCGACCACGATCACCGCAGTGGCGATCACGCATGCGGCGACCAGCCAGGTGTTGGGCACCCGACGGGCATACAGATCACTGATCGCGATCCGCAGGCACACGCCGATGGCCAACAATCCCAGCACTGTCATCGCACACTCCATCGTCCGTCACTGGACGGTCTTCGCCTGGTTCCATGCGCCCCGCCGTCGCGGCCCTGCCGGCCGCGCGCGGTCGCCGTTCAGGTCGTCGAGCCCGACGCCTTGGTGGCCAGTGCGGAGAGGTTCTTGAACAGCGTTTCGAAGAACCCCTTGATCTGGTCGTTGCCGACCGCAATCAGGACGCCAGCTATCACGGCAGCCAGCAGCCCGTACTCGAGCGCGGTGACGCCGTCTTCTTCCTTCAGGAATTTGCGGATCGATGCGTTCATGACCAATGTCTCCCTCTACCTGTCTGCGGATGCAGTACACCTGCGTTGGGCGGTGGCCCGGCTCCGCCGGGATCGTCCGTGGGCCTCCGCGCGTCCTGGCGGAGGAGGCACGGCGGGACAGGCCCGCTGTGCTCAAGCAGGGTGATCGTTTCCAGGCGGGACATTGGCCGCACGGTCGCGACCGGACGGCCCGGGGCCGGTGGTCGAGGCATCCAATGATGCGTGCGTGGTCATGCTGTCCCCCTGGGTGCGGCCAGATCAGATGGCTCGATCACCGTAATGTCGACTTTGCCTGAACGGCGGTTGGCTGCAACCGGAACCTATATGCAAATTCGGCAGAAACCCCGGAAGCCTGAAAATTCCAGATGGTTTTTGTGACGAAAATCCGTTCGCAGGCAAAACGATTCATTGTCGTGTAGATAATGTGATTCGCCTTGTGGTTTCATGCGAAAACCGTGCCACCTGCTCAGACATTTTCTTCACTTGTGTATCCCGTTTCATCATTCAGCGCCGCGGGTTTACCTTTGCCGATTATTGGGCATACTCGCATTCAAGCTCTTGCATTGATTTGTACGATCGCATCGACGCCGGCGCCGCCGGCGTGGCAACGGAAATGGATTCTGGATCGTTGCGCGCCCTGTCAGGCAGTGGGGGCCGCAGCGGATGGCGGATCAACGGGGGGACAACACTGTCATGGTCGATGGTGGGGTAGAGGACAGCGACGACAGTGGCCTTCGGTCGATAGACCTGGCCACGCTGAGCGGCGTGCTTCGCGTCTGTGATGTCGAACTGCTGCTGCTGGATGGCAACGGGCCACGGGCGGCGTTCGCTTCGCGCGTGCACGAGGAAGCCCTGTTCTGCAGCATCAGCTGCGGCTTCCATTGCCGTGGCCGTTTCATGCTGCCGCCGGACTGGGCGATGCTGGGGTACCTGCACGCAACCGATGAAACGATGAGCTGGTGCCACGGCGTGCCGCTCTCGCCGGGCATGGCGCTGACGATCATGCCGGAGGGCATCAGTGAGTTCACCCTGAGCCCGGGCACGCACATGACCCTGATGCTGGTGCCGGTGGCCCGCGTCCAGCGCAAGCTGACCGAACTGAGCCTGCGCAGCACGCCACCTGCTGGCCAGGCACTTTCGCTGTTCAACCTGGCCAGCGACGCCGCGCCGCTGGCGCGCCATTACCAGCAGCTGCACCTGCAGCTGGGGCAGGGTGCAGGGCTGCAGCCGGATGAAACCGAGAACCTGCTGCACGAGCATGTGCAGGCCCTGCTGGGCGCCGGTGCGGCGGATCGCCCGGGCTGCACCCGTGCGCGGCGCACGCATTATCTGATCGCGTAGCGTGCAGAGAACTTCATGCGGCTCAACCTGCGTCGCAATATCTACATGAACGAGATCTGCGATGCCGCCGGCGTCAGCGAGCGCGGCCTGCGCTATGCGTTCGAGGACCTGTTTGGAACCTCGCCGAACCGCTACCTCTCCATGCTGCGCCTGTGCGCGGCCTGCCGCAGCCTGTCGATGGCAGACTCCAGCCGTCGCTCGGTGAAGGCGATCGCCCTGAGCTGCGGGCTGTGGGACCTGTCGCGCTTCGCCGACAATTACCGCAAGGTATTCGGCGAACTGCCGCGCGACACCCTGATGCGCGCACCCGCGCAGATCGGCCAACCGGCCTGATCCAGGCCCGGCAAGGGTTTTTGCGGTGTTTATGCCGGAATTGCGTATCCGCTTGCCGATCGTGTTGCCGCTTATGCATAGCCGGCTGCCGATTCCGGCCGTGGATTTGCCGGAATGCGCGATTGCCGTGCCGGATTGAAGTGCACCGCCCTCGTTGCAACCGCTGAAATGTCAGTCACCTGCCTAGCGGCAAGTCCACTGACATTCCAGTTGTTCGCCTACGGGGGAAATGCTCATGAACCGCATCTACCGGCGTGTATGGAACCGCCAGCTCAATGCTCTGGTTGTGGCCTCGGAACTGGCCACCGGCGACAGCGGCGGCAGCGCCGCACGCGATCCGCGCGCCTTCCTGCTGATGCCCACGGCCCTGGCCCTGGCACTGCTGTGTGCGCTGGCCAGCGGTCACGCAGGGGCCTCGGAAACCAATCAATCGCTGCGTGACCTGCAAGCACTCGCGGCAAAGTATGCGCAGCCGATGCCGGTCAAGGTTGACGCGGAAGTGGCCCTGGCTGCCGCCGCGCGGCAGGCGCAGAACAGCCCCGCAATCAGCGCGGATGCTCGTCTGGGCCTGCAGTTGAACACCACGTCGCTGCCGGTGGTACGTGACGTGTTGCCGGCCACCGTGCAGGTGAAGCTGGCAGCGAACACCGTGCCGAAACAGGTGGCCGTGCCGGCACTGGCGGCTGATGTCCGCGCCAATGTTGGCGTGGGCAACGCTGCGGCCAGGGCGGCACAGGTGGATGCATCGCTGGCTGCGCACGTTGCGCCCGGCGCGCAGGCGCCGCTGGGCGTTGCCGCCGATGCGCGCGCCAGGGCCAAGGTCGGCATCGCTGGCCGCCAGGTCGCTGCGATCGATACGGGTGCCCAGGCGGTCGCCGGCCTCAGCGGTGCAGCCGCCGGATCACTGCCTGGGCTGAAGGCCACTGTCGACGGCAAGGCCGACACGCATCTGGCGGTCGCTGGCCATCACATCGAGGGGCAGGGCCAGGCCCGGGCGACGGCGGCAGTCACGCTGCCGGCCAAGGAAGAACTGCCGGGTGAAACCCATGATCGTGTCATCAGTGCCGCGTTCGATGCCGGCGTCGCCGGCAAGGTGCGCGTGCAGGCGCCAGACGGCCAGGAGGTAGTGGCCGATCGCAATCTGAAGCTGGCCGGACAGGGGACGGTGGCCGCACAGCACAGCGCGCTGGGCGTCGGCAACCTGGTCGGTGGTGCGGTGGGTGCTGTCGGCGGGACGCTTCACGGTGCCGCGGGCGCAGTTGGTAGCGCGGTGGGTGGCGCGCTGAACGGCACTGTCGGCCAGGTCGGCAGCGCAGTGGGTGGCGCACTCAACAACACGGTGGGCGCAGTTGGCGGCGCAGTTGGCGGTGCACTGAACGGCACAGTCGGCACGGTTGGCGGTGCACTGAACGGCACAGTCGGCCAGGTCGGCAGCGCAGTGGGCGGTACGCTCAACAACACGGTAGGCGCAGTCGGTGGCGCAGTTGGCGGTGCTCTGAACGGCACTGTCGGTACCGTTGGAAGTGCAGTGGGCGGCGCACTGAACGGCACCGTCGGCCAGGTCGGCAGCGCAGTGGGCGGCACGCTCAACAACACGGTGGGCGCAGTCGGTGGCGCAGTTGGCGGTGCTCTGAACGGCACTGTC
>NZ_JAVFVN010000294.1:0-815 GCF_030910085.1 Stenotrophomonas maltophilia group sp. RNC7
TTTATAAATATCTATGAACGTTGTTTAGAGGAAATGGATACTATTATTAATACTTTAAAATGCCTAGAAATTGACCGCGAAGTTGAAGAATTAAGAATAGGACGTTCAGAAGATTTAAATATGGTTTCAAAATATAAACAGGAACTTAAAAATAACGATATTAAGCTAGCTTTGATTAGAAATAAAATAAACAAATTAGAAAGTAAAGTGTCGGAAAAAAAAGAATCAATAGTGGAGCAATTAGTAAGACAAGTACAAGGACATTTAGTGAATGGCGAAATTGGTAATATTTGTCCAGTCTGTGGTGTAACTTTTGAATCGAGCGAAATATTAAAAGAATCAGTTTTGAGAAAAATTGATGAATTTGGTAAAAATTTAACTGAATTGGAAAAGCAATTGTTGAATTTAAAAGCTGAGGAAAGCAGCTGTATGGAGGAAATACGCTTAACTACTCTTAAGATGAGTAATTTGGAAAGTGAAATTAATGCTAAAATAAGAAAAGAATCAACTTTAAGTATTGAAAAAGAGAAAATAATGGGAAGCGATTCAAATATAAGTATTTATATAGAGGATAAGAATATATCTTTAACTAAAGAAGAAAAATTAACTTTTTTATCAAATTATAAAGTTGCCTTTGAACTATTAAAATCAATACAAGAAATAGAGGACAATATAAGTAAAAGCAGAGCTAATATAACATTAAAAGAAACATTGTTAAATACATTGAGATCGGAATCGAAGCAGTGGAGCAAATATTTAGATTTAGATGAAATTGAAATTGATCTGCAAATTCAAAAAAACGATGCTTATCTGAC
>NZ_JAVFVN010000368.1:0-631 GCF_030910085.1 Stenotrophomonas maltophilia group sp. RNC7
AAGTGATAATTCCGTTTTTTTCTAAATATCCATTGAAAAATGTAAAAGCAAAGGATTTTCTTTTTTTTAAAATTATTTGCTATAAGATTATGAATGGAGAAGCAAAAAGAAAAGAAGGGATAAAAAAAATTCTATCTATTAGAAAATATATGAATGATGGTGGGACCAAAATACGTAAATATCAGGATATATATAAAGAAGACGATTTATGAACGTCTTCTTTATATGTTTTCTGTTCTTTATATATTTTTCTCTGTGTTATTTTATACATTTTTAAATGTAATAAAACAACTAGTCATGCAAATGATTGGTTGTTTTGTTTATTATAATTTTTTGTGAATGAGAAAATAAGCGTATGTTTGATATAATTAAATTACAATTTTTTAGAAGAAGGCAAAAGAAAGGAAAATAAAACATATGATTACAGGTGAGTTAAGAAGTAAAGTAGATAAATTATGGGAAGTATTCTGGACAGGGGGAATTACGAATCCTTTGTCTGTTATTGAGCAATTTACGTATTTATTGTTCATTAAAGGTTTAGATGAAGTAGAGACAACAAAAGAAAGTGAAGCAATGTTCCTAGGGCTAGATTATGAAGGGACATTTCCAAAGGATAAGCAGCACTTACGCT
>NZ_JAVFVN010000381.1:0-840 GCF_030910085.1 Stenotrophomonas maltophilia group sp. RNC7
TTCTCTCCGTTATATTTACTGTTCACATCTATTGGGTAGGTAATTCTAAGCTTTGTAATATCTCCACTGGTTTGAATACTCAAATCGTCTTTTGTTAGGCTTGTTGAACCACCATACACCCCGCTTAATCCAGTGATTTCTAATTCTTCGAATCGGTTTCCATATATGGTAAAATAAGAACCTGCATTGGTTCCTTCATAGGAAGGACGTTTTATAATTACCGGTCCAACCCCTGCGTCTACTACGTAAAATTCGCCTATGGTTTTTTGCATTGTAACTAGGTTGGTAAAGTTGCTCCCCGGAACCTTAGGTTGGTTATTTAAGTTATTTGTAATAACTACCTTATAAGTGTGTCCCGGCTCTAAATTTTTTGGCACATTTACTCTGATTCTTCCATCAGGATCAGTTGTTACTACTGGATAGAAATGATCCTCCCCCATATTTTCAAACATAAATGGATCTGTTTCCTGTTTTAAAAAGAATACTGAATAATTTGTTTTATCTTTCTTTATTGTAATATTAACGGTACTGCCAGTTTGTCCTCTATTTGGATAAATGGTTACATCGCCATCGTTCATCTTGATGCTTTCATAGATTCGAAAGCTGTTGTTCTGATTATAGGTCGTTGTTATAGAAATTCCTTTGTCTACTTTCTCGTTTTTAATAATAATATCTTTTACACCATGTCCTAAAATTCTCAAGCTGTCTGCATTCAATGTTATTGGGCTGCTACCTACATTCACTCCAATGGTTTTAAGGTTTATTCCTCCAATTGTAATGGTAGTTGTTCCATCTGTAGGGGTTTCAAACTCTTTAAATTGTTGCCCGATTAGCTCGATG
>NZ_JAVFVN010000417.1:0-511 GCF_030910085.1 Stenotrophomonas maltophilia group sp. RNC7
CTCCTGCCGCCTCCTATTCCCGGGCTTGCCACCGACATTGGCTGCTCGCCCCAAAAGGGATGACGAATTGGTCTCAGGCCCGCCGATCGGCCCGCCGCCTATCCATACAATGCCAGTTGCTCTTGTATCAGCTAATCCAATGGATTAGGATAGGACTCACGCGAAGTCATGCACGGCCTTGTCGAACTGCCCTCTTATATTCGCTTGGCCGACAAGCTTCTGACCGAGCGGGAACGCCAAGACCTTATCGACTATCTGGCGGGGAATCCCAAGGCCGGAGACATCATGGAAGGCACGGGCGGCGTGCGCAAGCTGCGCTGGCGCCGCGGCGACCACGGCAAGCGCGCGGGCGTGCGCGTCGTTTACTACTATCACGATGACCAGATGCCCCTATATCTGCTGACGCTCTTTGCCAAAGGCGACAAAGGCAATCTGACCAAGGCGGAGCGCAATGATCTTGCCAGTCTGGTCGACGTCTTGACGAACCTCTGGAACCGGCGAGCGCAATCAT
>NZ_JAVFVN010000424.1:0-3050 GCF_030910085.1 Stenotrophomonas maltophilia group sp. RNC7
CTTACTGCCTTACTGCCTTACTGCCTTACTGCCTTAAATTACCTCTTGAAGCTGCCGAGGATCCCGCGCACGAGCGCACGCCCGAGCGAATTGCCGACCGAGCGGACGACGGATTTCATGGCTGCTTCCGCCACCGTCTGGCGGCCGGAGCGGCGACCGGTGCCGAGCACTGTACCGGCGAGCTCACTAAAAATGCCGCCGCCGCCTTCTTCCTCTTCCTTGGTCTTTTGCTGGGCTGCCGCTGCATTCTGCGCCTTGCGGGCCAGCATTTCGAAAGCGGAATCGCGATCCACGGCCTGATCGTACTGTCCGGCGACCGGGCTTGCGGCGATGATCTTCGCACGTTCTTCCGGCGTCAGCGGCCCGATGCGTGAAGAGGGCGGGCGGATGAGCGTGCGCTGCACGATGGAAGGCACGCCTTTTTCCTGCAAGGTGGAGACCAGCGCTTCCCCCGTGGCAAGATTGGTGATCGCCTGAAACGTGTTGAAATCAGGGTTCGGGCGGAACGTGTCTGCTGCGGTCTTCACGGCATTGGTCTCGCGCGGCGTATAGGCGCGAAGCGCGTGCTGCACGCGATTGCCAAGCTGCGCCAGGACGGTTTCCGGCACGTCGAGCGGGTTCTGCGTCACGAAATAGACGCCGACGCCCTTGGAACGGATCAGGCGTACAACCTGCTCCACGCGATCGATCAGCGCCTTGGGCGCTTCGTCGAACAGAAGGTGGGCTTCATCGAAGAAGAAGACCAGCCTCGGCTTGTCGGGATCGCCGATTTCGGGCAATTCCTCGAACAGTTCCGACATCAGCCAGAGCAGGAATGTGGAATATAGCCGCGGGCTCATCATCAGCTTGTCGGCGGCGAGCACGCTCACCACGCCGCGCCCGTCGGTGGTGGTGCGCATCAGGTCCGAAATCTTGAGCGCCGGTTCCCCGAAGAATTTCGAGCCGCCCTGCTGGTCGAGAACCAGAAGCGAACGCTGGATCGCGCCGACCGAGGTCTTGTTCACATTGCCGTACTTTCCGGAAAGCTCTGCCGAGCGCTCCGCCATCTCGGCAAGGATCGCCTGCAGGTCCTTGAGGTCCACAAGCAACAGGCCTTCTTCGTCCGCCAAACGGAAAGCGATGTTCAGCACGCCTTCCTGCGCGTCGGTCAGGTTCATCAGGCGAGACAGCAGCAGCGGTCCCATTTCGGAAATGGTTGCGCGGACGGGATGACCCTGTTCGCCGAAAATATCCCAGAAGATTACAGGGGCTGCGCGCATTTCATACGGGTCGAGCTTGATTTCCGCCGCACGCTTGAGGAGCCCGTCATTTTGAACGCCGACCGCGCCGATGCCGGAAAGGTCGCCCTTGATGTCGGCGCAGAAAACGGGGACGCCCGCCGCCGAAAAGCTTTCGGCCAGAACCTGCAGCGTGACCGTTTTGCCGGTGCCGGTAGCACCGGTGACGAGGCCGTGACGGTTGCCGTATTTCAGCGCTAGATATTCCGGCTGCTGGTAAGAGTCGTCTGGCTTGCGGCTCGCGCCAAGAAAAATAGCGTCTTCGGCAGTCATCAGGCGGCTTGCTCCCTCTGTTCAACTCACTTTAGAGCATAATCCGATCGGAGTGAAACGAGGATCGATAAGATTATGCTTTCAATAAAAGAGTTTAGAGTTCGTTTCGATCTGATTCAATCGGATCGAAACGAACTCAAGCATATAAACGCTGCTCGTCGTCACGACAAGGAAAAGCCCTGAACGAACTGACGGGCGCAGCTTGCGACTCGACCTCAGCGGGCCGGATAACCGTTCGGATGCGCCGGAATGGCTTTCAGATAGGCGGCAATGGCATTGCGATCCGCCTCGGCGAGATGGGCCATGTTCGCAACCACATCGGTCATCGATCCGCCGAGCGAATCGAAATCCGGGGTGAAGCCGCTCTGCAGCGCATAGGCGATGTTTTTCTCGCTCCAGCCGCCAATGCCTGCTTCTCCCGGCGTGATGTTCGGCACAACGCCTCTTTTCCCGTCGCTGCCGGTCTCGGGCGATAATGCCCCTGCGAGCCATTGCCCCTTGTCCAGCCCTCCGATGACATTGCGCGGCGTGTGGCATTCACCGCAATGACCAAGGGCCTCGGTCAGATACTGGCCGCGCTTCACCTGATCGGAGGCATTTGCGATTTCCACCACGGGCTGGTCTGACAGGTAAAGCTGTTTCCAGAGGCCCAGTCCGCGCCGGATGTTGAACGGGAAAGAAAGCCTGTGCGGCGCCGTTGCATTGTCAGACGGCGGCAGCGTTTTCATAAAGGCGAAGAGATCGGCCACGTCCTGCGGCTGCATTCTGGTATAGGATGTGTAGGGGAAGGACGGATAAAGATGTTCGTTCTGCTTGCCGACGCCTTTCAGCATCGCATTGGCGAAATCATGGATCGTCCAGGTGCCGATCCCCTGCTCGGACGGGGAGATATTGGGCGCGATGAACGTCCCGAAATCCGAAACCAGTTCGTGCCCGCCCGCCAGAACCTTGCGCGCATCGCCGGTTGCACCGGGGGCCGCGTGGCAGGAGGCGCAGCCGCCCGCCCAGAAAACCTGTTCGCCCTTGACCGGATCGCCCGGTTCCATCGCATCCAGAACGGTTTGGCTCACCTTCTGCGGCGTGGTCAGAATCCAGAAAGCTGCGGCTCCAAGGACGACCACGGCGCCTGCGACATATGCCAGTTTTCGGACCATTTCATCCGTTCCCGTCTGGCGGTTCCGACGATTGCGGACCGCTCTTATGGCTGTCATTCAGCACGCCAGCTTCAATGCGCGGAAGCGCCGGAGCAGCACCGCACCCAACTGGAAATGCTTTTGCGCACCGAATGTTTCCGTCCGGTGCGCGCGGTGTCAACCGTGAAGATCAGTTCTTCTTGACGCGATAGACCTGGTGGCAGGAACCGCAATTGGCTGCAACCTGCTGGAAGGCGGACTTCAGCGCATCCAGATCCTGCGGCTTGGCAGCCAATGCAGCCGCGGCGTCGGTGCGGAATTTTTCAACGTGCTTGACGAAATCGTCCTTGTTTTCCCAGATTTTTGG
>NZ_JAVFVN010000488.1:0-315 GCF_030910085.1 Stenotrophomonas maltophilia group sp. RNC7
CATCGAGAAATCGTAATGACGGCGGCCGCCGTAGGGAACGCCGTAGACCAGCGTGCCGGCGGCCTTGATCTCATGGTCTTCCTGGGTCACGGCGCCAGGGCGTTGGGGGTGCGTGGTCATTCTTCCACCTTCTTGACTGCAAACATGGACAGGGTGCGGCGCGCCTCGTTGTCGACGGTGTACTGCTGGCCGACTTCGGAGGTGCAGCAGTTCAGATACGTCTCGCGCTTGCCGCCGGGCGATGCCGGATATACGGTGATGGTCGCGCCGAAGATCTCGCCCCATTTGATGTCGTCGTCGAGCGGGATGGGAACC
>NZ_JAVFVN010000544.1:0-334 GCF_030910085.1 Stenotrophomonas maltophilia group sp. RNC7
ATCAGAATTCCGTAGCCGCGATCATCTGAAAGAAAGATAATACCAGCTTCTTCAAAAACACGTTTGATCCGACATAGCGTTGCGGGACGAAGCGTTTCGCCTTTTTCAAGCCTCACGATGGTTTGCTGAGAAACTTTGGCGGCGACCGATAAATCACGGACGCCCCAACCAAGCCCGACCCTCGCCAAGCGACACTGATTTCCATTCATATCATAGCAGTGCACTGATTTTGGTTGCATGTCGCTGGCGGTTTGATGTACTGTTGAGACTCAAAGCGGCCGTTCTGGGTGTTAGGACCACCCAAAACGACCTGACCACAACCAAGCTTACAGGA
>NZ_JAVFVN010000560.1:0-333 GCF_030910085.1 Stenotrophomonas maltophilia group sp. RNC7
CAAGCGGGATCCAAGAATACAAAATGTTCTGGATCTTCTGCATGAACGTATGACGGAACGCATACAGATTGAGGACTTGGCGCAGGCCGTTATGCTGTCGCCTTCCCGATTGACGCATCTGTTCAAGCAGGAGATAGGAGAATCTATCATCCAGCATCTGAATCGCATGAGAATCAAGCAGGCTGCCGTGCTCATGGAGCAGATGGGCAGATCCCCGAGCGAAGCCGCTCAGGATGTTGGTTTCACCGATTACAATCACTTCGCTGCCCTCTTCCGCAAGCAAATGGGAATGAGTCCGAGGATGTATCGGGGTTAATATTTCGTTAATTGCCC
>NZ_JAVFVN010000617.1:0-680 GCF_030910085.1 Stenotrophomonas maltophilia group sp. RNC7
ACACCTTTGCGGGTTGCACTTACATGATCGCCGTTAAAATAAGCCGTTCGCTGCTCAAATTAGGTAAAGTCTTCGATCGAACGCAACGACCGGTTTGAGCCATGTATTTGTTGATTAAACATGCCGCGCAAGCTGGTCGTATCAAGTCTGAAGCGGCTGGCCTGTGGACGCACGTCCGGGGTCTGGTGAAAAGCGCCATTCGTATGGAAATTGGTGTGGCAATCGAGGCAGGCCACGCCCATGCTCGGATCCACAACCTTGCGATCTTCCGTCTGATTGAATTCCTCCTGCGGAAACGGTGTAAGCAAAAGCCGCAGGCCCTCCAGTTGGACTGGAGTAGCGATCCCGTTCATATACTCGTAAAAATTCTTGATCGTAAGAACATCACCGCGTGAGACGTCGCCCAGTTCGGGATGAGTGGTGAGAAAGATCGGGGGAGGGAATTCTGGTGTGAAGATATCTGGCAAGTCGAACGCGACATCAAAACGATTGAGGTCGCGCTTTTCCTCTTGCTGGATGGTATCGATCTGCATCTGCGGAAAGACCTGTCCGCCTGCGGCTTGTTTCACGTGCGGAAGTGGTAAAAAACCTTCGGGTAACAGTCCCTTGGACCTGATTTCCTCCGGTTTCATCTGACCGAGCTTCTCCCACGTCATTCCCTCCGGGAGCCTTACGCGGAC
>NZ_JAVFVN010000629.1:0-1383 GCF_030910085.1 Stenotrophomonas maltophilia group sp. RNC7
AAAAGTATTAGTGCGAAGTTTAGACGTATGAGTCATTCTTTCTGTTATCGAAAAATCTTATCTACGTTAGAACGTTTGTGTGAACGATACGGTGTGGAGTTTATCAAAGTAAAACCTGCGTTCACATCGATTTCCGGAAGACTAAAATATCAACAAAAATATCGAATATCTGTTCATGAATCAGCAGCACTTACCATTGGTCGTCGTGGCATGGGAATGAAAGAAAGAATTCCAAAAAAATTACAAGATATATTAACGAAACAGCAAACAAAATCATGGAAAAAACAAAACGAATGGGCACGTTGGAGTACAGTTCGAAAACGGATTACAAATATACTCAAAAAACGAAAAGCGAAATTCCATCAATGGTTTCATCATAAACAACACGTGTATCAAACGATAAAAAAATAAAAAACCTCTTGTGCTGGAACGTAGTGAAGAAGGTGCAAGATATCTTTTACAGGGTCGGGTAACACCCGAGGTCGAGGAATCCTTCTTAGTAAGTAGAAGAAGCAACATCCCTTGTCGGTGGAGCGAGAGCTGTCCCCTAGTGCGGAATCCTGTGAGCGCACGTCGTGAAAACGATGAAAACTTCTAACTAAACTATTTTAATAGTTTTTATTAGATTTTTTTAACCAGGCTTATGACTGTTCGACTAAAACAAATTGTACCGATATACACAGAAAGTATTTCTGAAACGGTTAAGAAAAGGATGGTACGTTGCATATGGAATGGTGAAAATCTGTCAAAATACCTAGTTTTGGAGAAAGATCCAAATCATAAAAGATATTATTTACTATCAGGATATGTAGCCTACGAGGCGTATAAAGAAGCAGGAATAAGTGTTGTCGATTGTATCGTCAAGCCTTTTTCGAATAGAACAGAACAGATGGTGCAGCTGTTACAAAATATGTTTCATAATTCTAGAAGTGATTGGATGGGGAAATCGGCTTTAATTTCTACATTGTTAGATCAAGGAACAAGCATAAAGGAAATTGCAAAAAGAGTAGGCGTAAAAAATCAAGATTTGGAACGGTATTTACTTCATCCGGAAATTCCATTGGAAATAGCGAATAAGGCTTATGAATTAAAGTGTGTACCCTTAGTTGATAAAGTAAGACGGTTAGGTATTTCAGATATATTAAAATATCGTTTATATGAGAGAGCGGTATTAAACAAGAGCAATCCTGCTCGCTTAAAGCATGATCAGTTACATAAGGTGAAGTGGTTGTTGGATTTAACGATATTTTATGAATTGTATGACATTGAATCGCAGTGGCAATATATATTGAAAATGATGGATTATAAAACGGTTTTAATAAGTATGTTGCAGTCCGAAATTGAAAAAGAGCTGTCTCATTGGGGGAGAGGTCCAGATGACGA
>NZ_JAVFVN010000645.1:0-310 GCF_030910085.1 Stenotrophomonas maltophilia group sp. RNC7
CGGCTGGAGAGATAACAAAAGGTTTATTGAACCGTGGTTTAAGAGGTGCTAACAGTCAAGCAAATAAAGAACAAGCGGGAAATACAGATGCTGCACAAGACGCGGTTGCTAATGACGCATCAGCTAGACGTATGTTTAGAATGTCTGAAGTTGTCTCTAGAGGAGGGAAAATGATTGGGGGTCTTGCTGGTGCAGCAGGTGGTATGGCATTAGGACCGGCTGGCTCTACTATAGGTTCCCTTGCTGGCTTTAAAGCTGGAGGTGCAGTAAGACCTATCGGTCGCGGTATGTATGCGGCAGCTAAAGGTGT
>NZ_JAVFVN010000672.1:0-921 GCF_030910085.1 Stenotrophomonas maltophilia group sp. RNC7
AGGAGAACCATCGCGTCTACGGCGCCGACAAGGTGTGGCGACAACTGAACCGAGAGGGCGTGGCGGTGGCCCGCTGCACAGTCGAACGCCTGATGCGCGCCCAGGGCCTGCAAGGCGTGCGGCGTGGCAAGCGACTGCGAACGACCATCGCTGACGATGCAGCGAGCCGTCCGTTGGATCGGGTCAACCGGGAGTTCCGGGCCGATCGGCCCAATCAGCTCTGGGTCTCGGACTTCACCTACGTCTCGACCTGGCGGGGCTGGCTGTACGTGGCCTTCGTCATCGACGTCTACGCCCGGCGCATCGTCGGCTGGCGCGTGAGCCAATCCATGACGACGGACTTCGTGCTCGATGCGCTGGAGCAGGCCTTATACGCCCGCCAGCCTGGCAACGATGGTTCTCTAATCCACCACTCCGATAGGGGATCGCAGTACGTCAGCATCCGCTATAGCGAGCGCCTGGCCGAGGCCGGCATCGAGCCATCCGTGGGCAGCCGTGGCGACAGCTACGACAACGCCTTGGCCGAGACCATCAACGGCTTGTACAAGGCCGAGTTGATCCATCGCCGCGCACCCTGGAAAACCAGGGAATCTGTCGAACTGGCAACGCTGGAATGGGTCGCCTGGTTCAACCATAAACGCCTGCACTCATCCATCGGCTATATCCCGCCGGCCGAGGCTGAGGCAAACTACTACAACCAACTCGGCAAACCTGCCGACGAGGCTGTTTTACTTTAACCAAACAGCCTCCGCGAAATCCGGGGCGATTCACTGCGCCCGGACAGCGCAGGCCGTACTCCGGGGGGCTTAAGGAGCGAACATGACGCCAACTCACGAGGCTTCCACAAGCTCGGTGGTGAGCGACGACGAAGTCGCCGCCATGATTACCGGCAAGGAAGGGCTGCGGGTGCTGTTGCAACCG
>NZ_JAVFVN010000764.1:0-33651 GCF_030910085.1 Stenotrophomonas maltophilia group sp. RNC7
TGGGTCCGGTTGCGGGGGGCGCTGCAAGTACGTCCATGTAAGCTCGGTCGCCGCATCCATGCGGCTCACGCCCCCGCAACCGGACCCACCCCGCCTTCGACAGTTTCCCGCTATCTGTCGGAACCTGCTGCTGATGGTGGGTGCCGACCGTTGGTCGGCACGGGGTCAGAGCCCGTTGCTGCGCAACGGGCTCTGACCCCACTGTTTGATGATTAGGTATCTGTGGGTTTGTTCATGTCGTGCTCGAACAATTCCCCCTGCACCACCGGCTCCTTTTCGCGGAAGCCACCCAGCCCGACACCCACCAGCCGATAGCGCGTCTCCGCCGGCAGGTCGACGCGGGCGCGCAGGGCCAGTGCGATGTCGCGCAGTTCTTCCATCGACTCCGGCGGACGTTCCGGGGTGAAGCTGCGGGTGAGAATGCGGAACTGCGCGGTTTTCAACTTCAGCACCACGGTATGGCCGACACGCTCGGTCTTGCGGGTCGCCTTCCAGGTCTTCTCTGCCAGCTGCACGATGGCCTCGGTCAGGTCTTCCAGCAGCAGGTCTTCGGCGAAGGTGTCCTCCGAGGAAATCGACTGCACCTGCTGGTCCGGTTCCACCGGCCGCTCGTCGATGCCGCGTGCGCGGTTGTACAGGCTGCGGCCGAAACTGCCGAACGCTTCTTCCAGATCGATCAGTGCCCACTGCCGCAGGTCGCCGCAGGTGGCGATGCCGCGCGCGGCCAGCTTGCCTTCCATCACCTTGCCGACGCCAGGCACCCGGCTTACCGGCAACGGCAGCAGGAAGGCGTCCACCCGCTGCGGTGGAATCACGAACTGGCCATCGGGCTTGCGCCAGTCCGAGGCGATCTTGGCCAGGAACTTGTTCGGCGCGATCCCAGCTGAAGCAGTCAGGTTGGTCTCCTCACGGATCTGCATGCGGATGGTACGGGCGATGTCGGTCGCCAGTTCGATGCCGCTCTTCGGCTCGGTCACGTCCAGGTAGGCTTCATCCAGTGACAACGGTTCAACCAGGTCGGTGTGGCGCAGGAAGATCTCGCGCACCTGGCGTGACACCGCCTTGTAACGTGCGAAGTCGGGCGGCACGAAGATCGCATCCGGGCACAGGCGTTCGGCCCGCACTGCCGGCATGGCCGAACGCACACCGAACACGCGTGCCTCGTACGATGCCGCGCACACCACCGAGCGTGCGCCGCGCCATGCCACAACCACCGGCTTGCCGCGCAGTGACGGATCGTCGCGCTGCTCCACCGACGCGTAGAACGCGTCCATGTCAACGTGGATGATCTTGCGCAGTCGGGTCATGTCAGGTGGAAAAGGCGGGGCCGGGCCGGGTGGGCCACACGCCGAAGTATGGTCGTTGCACATCAACAGGATGCGCGTATTCCCTTGAAAACACTACGGTTGCGTACGGTTGAAATGTTTGATCGGGACAGTTTCCACGGGCATTCTCGGGCGCTTGTTTCCCTGTTCTCCGCTTCCAGGATTGTGCTTCATGACCCGTCTCCACGCGTTCAACCGCGAACAGCTGCTGGCCAGCGCACGCGGTGAACTGTTCGGCACCGCCGCCGGCCGTTTGCCCAACGACCCGATGCTGATGTTCGACCGCATCACCGACATCCGAGAGGACGGCGGACCGCATGGCAAGGGCATGGTACGCGCCGAACTGGATATCCGCCCGGACCTGTGGTTCTTCGGCTGCCACTTCATCGGCGACCCGGTGATGCCAGGCTGCCTGGGCCTGGATGCCATGTGGCAGCTGACCGGCTTCTTCCTGACCTGGCTGGGTGCACCCGGCAAGGGCCGCGCGCTGGGCTGTGGCGAGGTGAAGTTCACCGGCCAGGTACTGCCGGACGCCAAGCTCGTACGCTACGAGATCGACATCAGCCGGGTCATCAACCGCAAGCTGGTGATGGCCCAGTCGGACGCCCGCATGTACGTGGACGACCGCGAAATCTACAGCGCGCGCGACCTGCGCGTCGGCCTGTTCACCGAAACCGGGAGCTTCTGATGCGTCGCGTCGTCATCACCGGCATGGGCATCACGTCCTGCCTCGGCAATGATCTGGATACCGTTTCGGCCGCGCTGCGTGAAGGACGCTCGGGCATCACCGCCTTGGCCGACCACGCCGAAGCAGGCCTGCGCAGCCAGGTCGGTGGCCGCGTCGACCTCGACCTGGACGCCTTGATCGACCGCAAGCAGAAGCGCTTCATGAGCGACGCGGCGGCCTTCGCCTACCTGGCCATGCGCGATGCCATCGCCGATGCCGGGCTCAGCCCCGAGCAGGTCAGCAGCCTGCGCACCGGCCTGATCGCCGGTTCCGGTGGCGGCTCCAGCGAATGGCAGATCGGTGCCGTCGACCTGCTGCGCGAACGTGGCGTGCGCAAGGTCGGCCCGTACATGGTGCCGCGCACGATGTGTTCGACGGTCTCGGCCTGCCTGGCCACGGCCTACCAGATCAAGGGCGTCAGCTACTCGCTGTCGGCTGCCTGCGCGACCTCGGCGCATTGCATCGGCGCCGCTGCGGACATGATCCGGCACGGTGCGCAGGACATCATGTTCGCCGGCGGTGGCGAAGACCTGCACTGGTCGATGAGCGTGATGTTCGACGCGATGGGTGCCCTGTCGACCAGCTTCAACGAAACCCCGGCCAGTGCCTCGCGCCCGTACGACAAGGACCGCGACGGCTTCGTCATCGCCGGGGGTGGCGGCATGCTGGTGCTGGAGGATTACGACCACGCCGTCGCACGCGGTGCCCACATCCATGCCGAGCTGATCGGCTATGGCGTCACCTCCGACGGTGCCGACATGGTGGCGCCCTCCGGCGAAGGTGCGGTGCGCTGCATGAAGATGGCGCTGCAGGGTGTCGATCGCCCGCTGGACTACCTGAACACCCACGGCACCTCGACCCCGCTGGGCGATGTCACCGAGCTCAACGCGATCCGCGAAGTGTTCGGCGATGCGGTGCCGCCGCTGTCTTCGACCAAGGCGTTGTCCGGACACTCGCTCGGTGCAGCCAGCGTGCACGAGGCAATCTACTGCCTGCTGATGATGCGCGATGGCTTCGTTGCCGGTTCGGCCAACATCGGCGAGCTGGACCCGAAGGTGGAGAGCTTCCCGATCCTGCGCGAGAGCCGCGAGCAGAAACTGGATACGGTGATGTCCAACAGCTTCGGCTTCGGTGGCACCAACGCCGCGCTGGTGTTCGGGCGGGTGTGATGGGGACGGGCGTGCCGACCAACGGTCGGCACCCACCGTTACCCCGGCAGCAACGGCAGCAGCAGCGCGTGCGCGTCCACCAGGGATCCAACGATGCGGTGTCCCAGGGCACGCAGCTCTTCATCCGGATGCACCAGGTCAGGCACCTGGATCACGGTCATGCCGGCCGCCAGCGCCGCGCGCGTACCGGCCGGTGAATCCTCCAGCGCCAGGCAACGCCCGGGCACCTGCCCCAATCGCTGCGCGGCCAGCAGGTAGATATCCGGCGCCGGCTTCGGCCGCGCCACGTCGCCACTGGTGATCACCGCATCGAAATACGGCAGCAGGCCAGCAGCGGCCAGCTTGCGGTTGGCCCGCGGCTGCCGCGTGGTGGTGGCCACCGCCCGCGGTACCGCGTGCACTTTCAGCAGCTCCAGCAGTTCCAGGATGCCCGGACGCAACGGCAACCCGGTCTGTGTGCGTGCCTCATACAGGTCGTGGCAACGTGCGGCCACCGCATCGATCACGCTGTCCTCGATGCCCTGCGCGCGCAGCAGCGCGTGCGAATCGCGGTCGCCGAGGCCGACCATGCGCAGGAACACCGCCTCGTCCAGGCCCAGCCCGAATTCATCGGCGGCCTGGCCCCAGCAGGCCAGCGAGACACGCTCGCTGTCGATCATCAGGCCGTCCATGTCAAAGATGACGGCGTCGGGAAGAAACGGCAGCGCAGCGATGGGGGTCATGGAGCGAACAGCGTATCCAGGTCGGTAGGGGTGAGCTGCCGCCATTGCCCTTCGTCCAGCCCCTGCAGGTCCAGCCCGCCGACGCGGCTGCGGTGCAGGGCCTGCACGTGGTTGCCGGTAGCGGCGAACATGCGGCGTACCTGATGGTAGCGGCCTTCGTGCAGCACCAGCCGCGCACGGCGCGCATCCAGCACTTCCAGTTCAGCCGGCAGCAGGGGCGTCTTCTCCGATTCCAGCATCAGCGTGCCGCTGGCGAACAGCGCCACCTCGTTGCCGCGCAGGTCCTCGCTCAACTCGACCTCATAGACTTTCGGCAGCTTCGACTTCGGCGAGATGATCCGGTGCAGCAGGCCACCATCGTCGGTCAGCAACAGCAGGCCACTGGTCTCGCGGTCGAGGCGGCCGACCGTGGACAGCACCGGATCGCGGTCGCGGAAGCGCGGCGGCAACAGGTCGTAGATCAGGCGCCCGGTGTCCTTGGTCGAACAGGTGTAGCCAGCCGGCTTGTGCAGCGCGATCGACAGCCCCGGCGGTGGGTCCAGCGGCTCGCCATCGACCCGGATGGCGTCATGCGGCACCTGGTCGTCGGCATACAGCACCTCGCCATCGGCGTCGGTGACGCGGCCTTCGCGGAACATCCATTGCACCTGCTTGCGGCTGCCATAGCCCAGGTTGGCGATGTGCTTGACCAGCTTCACTTGCCCTTCCCCTTCACCGCTTCCACCAGCTTGAAACCGTCGCGCTCGGCGACCACGCGCACCGCGCCGAAGCTGTCGTTGAGGGTGTGCTCGTAAGGCAGGTGGCGGTTGGCCACCACGTACAGGCGCCCGCCCGGGCGCAACGCCTGCGCAGCCACGGCGATGAAGCGCTGGCCGATGTCCGGGCGGTCAGCGCGCGAAGGCGTGTGGAACGGCGGGTTGCTGATGATGACGTCGTAGCCCGGCTCGATGCCAGCGGTGACGTCCTGCCACAGGAAACGCAGCGGCAGCGGTCGCGGCGGCGGCGCCAGATTGAGCTCGGCCAGCGCCAGCGCGCGCTGCTCGGCCTCGTACAGGTCCAGCGCGGTGATCTTCGGGCAGCGTTCCAGAAGTTCGCGCGACAGATAGCCGTAGCCCGCGCCGAGGTCGGCGGCGCGTCCGGCCAGGTCGGCCGGCAGGTGTTCGGCCAGCAGCGCCGACGCCGGATCGATACGATCCCAGGCGAACACGCCCGGGCGGCTGAGGAAGCGACCGCCCACGATCGGGCGCACCGCATCCAGCGCCGACCAGCGCTTGGCCAAGTCAACGTCGTGCTGGCCCTGCAGCGGGGCGGTCCAGTACACGCGGCAGTGGTTCTTGGTCAGGCAGCCACCGAGGCCGGCCAACTGCTTGAGGTCGCCCTCGCCCGAACGCGCACCTTCGTTGTTGGACTGGCAGGCAACGATGCGGCCGCCATCGGCGACCAGCGCCAGCGCACGGGCGAACAGCGCACGAGCTTCTTCGCGCTGGCGCGGCGGCAGCACCAGCACCAACGGGTAGCGGCCCTTGCCGGCCGCGTCATCCAGCTGGCCGCTGACGGTCCAGCCGGCAGCCTGCTGCAGCGGTTGCGCGAACGGGGCGAAGCTCTGTTCGCAGTGCACCTCGCGGTTGCCGGCCACTTCGCGCAATGGCCAGCCATCGCGGGCACGCAGGAAGGCCACCGGGCCCTCCGGCCAGCGCAGGGCGCCTTGGGAGAACGGCAGGAGCAGGGTCTGCAGGGGGGCGTCGTCGCTGGAGGCCATCGGCGCGGGTACTTCAAGCGTGAGGGCCGTCCATTGTACCGGCTTGGCCGGGCCGGCCCCGGCGGCCCGCTTTGCGAAACCCGAACGGGGCCTTGATCCGCCAGAAACATTGAAACGTTCAGGGTAGAGGCTCCCCCCGGAAACCCAGGAGAACCTGCATGCGAGCCTTGTTCGTCGGTGGTGTGGTCGACAACAGTGAAATGGACCTGGAAGGCAGCCATCCGCCCGTGCACTACCCCGAGGATACCGGCGGCGGCCACTCGCGCTACCGGCTGCACCAGATCGGTCATGGTGCCGACGGCAGCGTGGCCTATGCGGTGTACGGCGCGCCGGACCTGGCTGATGACGAGGTGGCGAGGGTTGCAGAGGAGCGGGCGTACGCACGTCGATTCGAGGCGACGCCGACGTTGTTCGAGCACTGACACATCTGTAGCGCCCGAGCCCACGCTCGGGCGGCAGCAGAGCCGAGCGTGGGCTCGGCTCTACATCGGATCAAGGCGCCTTGGGTGGCAGGCGGTTGATACTGGCGATTTCATCCAGCCACACATGGTGCTGCTGCACCGGCGTGTCGTAGTCATCCAGGCGCAACTGGCCGTTGCTGCCTTCATCACCAGCGGCGTTGCGGTATTGCTGCACAGTTGGCCTCACCGCCACCGTGCCGAGCAGGCGGCGGCCATCGTGCAGAATCAGTTCCACCTGCGTTTCGCCATCCAGCTGCGGCAGCAGGGCTTCCAGGCGCGCGATCTGCGCCGGATCGGTGTGGATACGTGGAGCTATACGGGACATCGGCGACCTCCTGACTGCAGGGTCGCCGATCGGCCGTGAATGTTCAGTGCAGCGCGCTGTCCGCGCGCGGCACCTGCACCTTGCGCACGGCAGCCACCAGCTGCGCTACCGAGTACGGCTTGGCCACATGCTCCTGGAAGCCCGAGGCCAGCGCGCGGCGACGGTCGTCGGCACGCGCCAGTGCAGTCACCGCCACCGCAGGCAAGGTCGCCGCATCCACGCCCATGTCCTCGCGCAAGGTGCGCACCAGCCCATAGCCATCCATGCCCGGCATGCCGATGTCGGTCAGCAGCACGTGGTATTGCAGGTGGCCGGTGTCGGCCAGCAATGCCAGCGCTTCGCCGGCCGAGCTGGCCGCAGACACGCTGGCGCCCTGCTCTTCCAGCATGCGCCGCAAGTACTCCAGCACTTCCGGCTGGTCTTCCACCGCCAGCACATGCATGCCGCGCAGCGGATACGGCTCGACGATCACCGGCTCCAGGATCGGCCCGCTGATCACTTCGCGCAGCGGCCGCCGTTCGGCATCGGGAACATGCTGGGGCAGGCGCACGGTGAAGGTCGCGCCGTGGCCGTGGCCCTCGCTGGCCGCAGTGACCGTGCCACCATGCAGTTCGACCAGCTGCTGCACGATCGCAAGGCCCAGGCCCAGGCCGCCATGGCGGCGGGTGGTGGTGCCGTCGGCCTGGCGGAAGCGGCTGAACAGATGATTGAGGAATTCGGGTGCGATGCCATCACCGCTGTCACGCACGGTGATCTCCCAGTAGTTGCCGTCGGCCCGCAGCTGCAGGTCGATGCGGCCTTCAGCCGGGGTGAACTTGATCGCGTTCGAGAGCAGGTTCCAGAACACCTGCTGCAGGCGCGTGGCGTCGCCCAGCACCAGACTGGGTTGCGTGGGCAGCTGCAGGTGCACGTCCAGCGCCTTGCCTTCGGCCACCAGTTCCTGCGCGCCGATCGCCTCACCCAGCACCGCGCACAGGTCCAGCACTTCCACCTCCAGCTGCACCTTGCCCAGCAGCATGCTGCTGAGGTCGAGCATGTCCGAGATCAGCCGCTTCTGCGCACCGGCGCTGTTGGCGATCACGTTCAGGCCCTTGTACAGCGGACTGGTGTTGTCCACGCGCTGCAGAAGCAATTCGCTCCAGCCGAGGATGGTGGTCAACGGCGTACGCAGCTCATGCGACAGCGTGGCCAGGAATTCATCCTTCAGCCGCGCCATGTTTTCCGCAGCACTGCGCGCGGCACGCTCGGACTGCAGCAGTTCCTCGCGGGCCAGCTCGATCTCGCGGCGTTCGGTCACGTCCGGGCTGCTGCCGGCCAGGCCGATGAAGCGGCCCATGCGCGAGAAGCGCGGGCGGGCGTTCATCTCCAGCCAGCGCCACTGGCCATCGGCACGGCGTGCGCGCACGAGCGCGTGCATCGAGCGCTGCGCCTTCAATGCTTCCTGCAGTTCGTACTCGAAGACCGATGCGTCGTCCGGATGCACCAGGCCGCGCCAGACGTCCTCCGGCACGCGCGTCTCGTCACCGCCAAAGAACTCGCTGAAGGCACTGTTGACGAAACGGGCATGGCCGCGCTCGTCCAGCACCCACACCGGCATCGGCAGGCCATCGGCCAGCGCGCTGAAGCGGGCTTCGCTTTCGCCCAGCTCCACTTCCATCTGCTTGCGTGCGGTGATGTCGAAGAACAGGATGCCGACCTTGTCCTCGCCCGGCCGGCCCACGCGCACCGCATCCACCGCGAACGAGCGGCCCAGCGCACGCGCCTCCATCTCGAACTGGGCCGGGCGGTCGCTGCGTGCGACCTCGCCATAGATGCGGAACCAGTCCTGCTCATGGCCGGGCTCCAGCGCCGTCATGCGCTTTCCACGCGCATCCTTCAGCCCGGTGTGGCGCTCGAAGGCATCGTTGACCTCGATGAAGCGGTAGTCGACCGCACGATCACCCTCGAACAGCACCTGGATCACGCAGAAACCGGCGTTGATGCGCTCAAGCACGCCATGATGCAGGTCGGGTTCGGGCGCCGGCACCGTCATCGGTGGGCGCTCCACGAGGGGCGGCAGTGTGGACAAGGGTGTCTGTGCAGGCCAGGTTGGAGGCACAGCATGTTCCAAAGGGCGTATTCACAGCGTCAAGCGCCGTCAGTCATGGTTGACGTCGATGAATTGGCGGCAACCGCTCTTGCAGACGACGCATGCGGCCATTGCCGATACCGGGAAGCAGGATCACACTCGATCTGTGATCAACATCGCCCCCATCGAGGGGACGCAGGAGACCGTGATGAAACGCTCACTCGCGATTGCCCTGTTGGCAGGCGCCCTGTTGGCAGGCGCCCTGGCGGCGGGCGGCGCCAGCGCGGCCCCGCGCACCGTGACCGACCCGGAAGCTCCCCGCGCATTGCAGGCCGATGGCCCGGTCAGCGTGAAGTGGGACGATCCGGCCAAGTTCACCGAGATCCGCCAGAGTACCAACCGCTTCGAAGCCGAGCGTGGCGACTGGGTGCAGCAGTTGGCACGCTACCTGCAGACCGCTGCCGCCAAACCGCTGCAACCGGGACAGACGCTTGATGTGACCCTGGTCGACATCAAGCGCGCCGGTGACTACGAGCCGTGGCACGGCCCGCGCGGCCGCGACATCCGGATCATGCGCGACATCTACCCACCGCGGATCAGCCTGCAGTACACGCTGAAGGACGCCAGCGGCCGCATCGTCAGCGAGGGCGACGCGCGCCTGAGCGATACCGGCTACCTGCACAACATCGGCCTGAAGAGCGACAGCGATCCACTGCGCTACGAGAAGCGCCTGATCGACGACTGGGTGAAGCGGCAGCTGACAGCGCAGGCCACCGCAGCACGGTAGGCCGTAGGCCCATCGGCAGGTGTCGACCTTGGTCGACACGGATTCACAGCGCCGACCAGGGTCGGCCGCTACGGAAGCCGAGCGTGGGTTCGGCTCTACACGTACACCTTCGCCACGCGCTTGACCGCGCACGGCAGCTGGTAGGCACTGACGCCACAGCGCGGCGCCAGCTCTGACAGCGTCGGCGCGGAACCCCACAGCTCCACCACGCTGCCGATGCCGGCCTGCGGATGCGCGGTCAGGTCCACCGTCAACATGTCCATCGACACGCGCCCGATCAGCCCGCCGGGCTGGCCGTCGATCAGCACCGGGGTGCCGTTCGGGGCGAACTGCGGATAACCGTCGGCATAGCCAAGCGCGACCACGCCCACGCGGGTGCGCGCCTTGGCCACGAAGCGCGCGCCATATCCCACCGGTTCACCGGCTTCAATCCAGCGATCGGCGATCACCTTGGACTGCATCGTCATCACCGGGCGCAGTCGCGCGGTCAACGCGGTGTCATCCGGCAGCGGGTTGGCGCCGTACAGCATCAGGCCCGGGCGCACCCAATCGCTGCGCACCTCCGGCCAGCCCAGCAGCGCGGGCGAGTTGCACACGCTGGTCTCGCCTTCCAATCCATCAATGGCGCGCGCGAAGGTTGCGGCCTGCTCGCGGGTGCGCTCGCTGTCCAGTTCGTCGGCACGTGCCAGGTGGGTCATCAGCACGATGCGCTCGACCTGCGGCAGCGCCGACAGGCGTGCATGCGCGGCGCGGAAGCTGTCCACGTCCAGGCCGAGGCGGTGCATGCCGCTGTCCAGCTTCAGCCACACCGTCAACGGGCGCGGGCTGTCGAACGCCGCCAGTGCCTCCACTTGCCACGGCGAACCGACGGCGAACCAGAAGTCATGCTCGGCCACCAGCGCCATGTCGCTGGGCTCGAAGATGCCTTCCAGCAGCAGGATCGGCGCACGGATGCCGGCCTTGCGCAGCTCCAGTGCCTCTTCGATGGTGGCCACGCCGAATCCATCGGCCTCGCCCTCCAGCGCCTGCGCACAGCGCACCGCGCCATGCCCATAGGCATCGGCCTTGATGATCGCCAGGGCCTTGCCACCGCCCAGTTCACGGGCGAGCCGGTAGTTGCTGCGCAGGGCGTCCAGATCGATCAGCGCGCGGGCAGGACGCATGTGCGGTTCTCGTGTTGCGGCGCGTGACCGTACTGGCCGTAGCGGAAAATATCCAGGCCTTCGGTGCTGATCTGCGGCTGTCGCGCGCTCATCAGGTCGGCCAGGTAGCGGCCTGAGCCGCAGGCCATGGTCCAGCCCAGCGTGCCGTGTCCGGTGTTGAGGTACAGGTTGCGGAACGGCGTGGCGCCGATCACCGGCGTACCGTCCGGCGTAGCCGGGCGCAGGCCGGTCCAGAACTGCGCGCGCGACAGGTCGCCGCCCTTCGGATAGAGATCCCTGACCACCAGTTCCAGGGTCTCGCGGCGGCGCTGCGGCAGCGACAGGTCGAAGCCGGCCACTTCGGCCATGCCACCAACACGGATGCGGTCGTCGAAGCGGGTCACCGCCACCTTGTAGCTCTCATCGAGGATGGTCGAGGTCGGCGCCATCGCCGGGTCGGTGATCGGCAGGGTCAGCGAATAGCCCTTCAGCGGGTACACCGGCAGGCGCATGCCCAGCGGTGCGACCAGCGCTGGCGAGTAGCTGCCAAGCGCAACCACGAAGCGGTCGGCGGTTTCCAGCTTGCCGTCGATGCGCACGCCGGTGATGCGGTCGCCATCGAATTCCAGGCCGGTGATGTCCTGGTCGAAGCGGAATTCGACGCCGGCATCCACGCACATCTGCGCCAGGCGGCGGGTGAACAGCTGGCAGTCGCCGGTCTGGTCACGCGGCAGGCGCAGCGCGCCGACCAGGCCATCGACGTGGGCCAGGGCCGGTTCGGCCTGGATGATGCCGGCCCGGTCCAGCACCTCGTACGGCACGCCGTACTGGGCCAGGATCTCGATGTCCTGCGCCGAGGCATCCAGCTGCTGCTGGGTGCGGAACAACTGGGTGGTGCCCAGGTCGCGGCCTTCGAATTCGATGCCGATCTGCGCGCGCAGCTCGTTCAGGCAGTCGCGGCTGTACTCGGACATGCGCACCATGCGCGCCTTGTTGATCGCATAACGCTCGTGGGTACAGTTGCGCAGCATCTGCCACAGCCAGCGGTACTGGGCCAGGTCCATGCCCGGCTTGATCGCCAGCGGCGCGTGTTTCTCGAACAGCCAGCCGATCGCCTTCTTCGGCACGCCCGGCGCCGCCCACGGCGAGGTGTAGCCGAACGACAGCTGGCCGGCATTGGCGAAGCTGGTCTCCAGCGCTGGGCCGGGCTGGCGGTCGATGACCGTGACTTCAAACCCGGCCTGTCGCAGGTACCAGGCACTGGTAGTGCCGATCACGCCGCTGCCGAGAACTAGGACTCGCATGGGACTTCTCCAACCCGATCATTCCCTGCACTGGAGCGTGCCGGGGCCATAATTGGGGAAGTATAGACAGCCGATACCAGTTGATTTGCCTGAATTGAAATCAACCGGCAGGATGTTCTCCTGCAATTCATTCCCCAAGGTTGACGGCCATGGCCACCCGTACCCGCGAACTGGACAAGATCGACCGCAAGATCCTGCGCATCCTGCAGGCCGAAGGCCGCATCTCCTTCACCGAGCTGGGTGAGCGGGTTGGCCTGTCGACCACCCCGTGCACCGAGCGGGTACGCCGCCTGGAACGCGAAGGGGTAATCACCGGCTATCACGCCCACCTCGACCCGGCCGCGGTAAAGGCCAGCCTGCTGGTGTTCGTGGAGATCAGCCTGGCCTACAAGTCCGGCGACATCTTCGAGGAATTCCGCCGCGCCGCGCTGAAGCTGCCCAACGTGCTGGAATGCCACCTGGTGTCGGGCGACTTCGATTACCTGCTGAAAGCACGGATCAGTGAAATGGCCTCCTACCGAAAGCTGCTCGGCAGCACGTTGCTGACACTGCCGCATGTACGTGAGTCGAAGAGCTACATCGTGATGGAAGAGGTGAAGGAGACGCTGAGCCTGCCGATTCCGGATTGAAGCCGGCGATCAGGTCAGAGCCCGCAACGCGGGCTCCGACGCCGGATCCGTCAGCGTTGCTGCGGATGCTTCTGCGAGCGCTGCTCCTGCTGCTTGCCGCCCTTGTGCGGCGGCTGCGGCTCCATCTGCTGTTGTTGCTGTTGCTGCTGCGGGTTACGGCCCTGCGGTTCCTTGCCGGGATGACGGTTCTGCTGGTTTTTCATGGTCGCGATCCAGTGGACGAAGGACATGCGGCGGCGGGATGCCGACGCAGGGCCACGGTGGTCCCGCAACGGTTAATCGCAGGCGAAAAAGCAGTGATCGGCTGGATGCTGTTTTCGTGCGTTCAGCCCGCTCAGCGCCAGGTAGCAGCCAACCTTGGTGGCCCCGGACTCAGCGCTTGATCTGTTGCCCATCGCCGGCCGGCACGCTGTCGTAATAGCGGCCGGTGCGCGAATCGAACACGCGGTTCGGGCCGGCCGGGCGCACGCCCGGAACGATGCGGCCATTGCGGTCATAGACCTTGTCGGCCGGCTTCGGCACCGGCGCCGGCGCGACCCGGGCCGGACCGGTGGACTTGATCGGCTGCGCCGGCTGCGGCGACGGCAGCACCTGCGGTTGCGGGCGAGCGGCCTGTGGCGGTGGTGCCACGGGCTGCGGCGCCACGGTGGTCGCGCTGCGGGTCGCAGTCGGATCGGCGGTCGGCACCTGCGCCGGCGCCACGATGGGCAACAGGCCCAGCAGCAGGGGAAGGATCGGTTTCATGGCGCGCTCCGGCGTGGATCGCGTTCACCTTGCGCCTGCCCCTGTGTGCCGCCCATGAACGGCCATCACACTTGCAAGGTCGCGTCTTCACCCCCACGTTTTCCGCCATCCCCAGGCCATCAACCCCACGGAGCGCCGCCATGACCGCCTTCGACCTGACGCCCCCCACTGCCACCCAGACCGAGGCGCTGATCGCCGGCCTCAGCAGCGAGGAGCGCCGCGTGCTGCTGCAGCACGGCACCGAGGCGCCGTTCTGCGGCGTGTTCCTCGACAACAAGCGCGAGGGGGTCTACTGCTGCAGGCTGTGCGCGCTGCCGCTGTTCCGCTCCAGCACCAAGTTCGATTCCGGCACCGGCTGGCCCAGCTTCTTTGCCCCGTTCGACCCGGCGCACGTGCGCGAGATCCGTGATACCAGCCATGGCATGGTGCGCACCGAGATCACCTGCGCGCGATGCGGCAGCCACTTGGGCCACGTGTTCCCGGACGGCCCGCCGCCCACCTACGAGCGCCACTGCCTGAACTCCGTCTCACTTTCGTTCACCGGCAATGGCGAGCCCTGGCCCGATCCGTTGCAGCGTGGCGGCGCAGAAAGCGGCGTGGCGGGCTGAAACACCCCGCTGACCGATTTCACAGAATTCCCTCTTCAGAAAACCGGGTGATGGGCCGACAAGGAGATATCCCCGCTCCTTGCGTCGCCCCATGCTCATCATCGTTGGATTCCTGGTCGTCATCATCAGCGTGATCGGGGGCTACCTCGGTGCCCACGGCCGCCTGGGTGCCCTCTGGCAGCCCTACGAACTGGTCATCATCGGCGGCGCCGCGCTCGGCGCCTTCCTGGTCGGTACCCCGGCCAAGACGGTCAAGCAGACCCTGCAGGCCATGGTGGGTGTGTTCAAGGGCCCGCGCTACAAGCAGCAGGACTACATCGATGTGCTCAGCCTGCTCTATGAACTGCTCAACAAGGCCCGCCGCGAAGGCTTCATGGCGTTGGAAGACCATGTCGAGCGCCCGGCCGAAAGCGCGCTGTTCGGCAACTACCCCAAGGTGCAGGCCGACCACCACCTGATCGACTTCATCACCGACTGCCTGCGCCTGATGATCGGCAGCAACATCGAGCCGCATGAGCTGGAGCCGCTGCTGGAACTGGAGCTGGAAAAGCACCACGCCGAGGCCCTGGCACCCTCACAGGTGCTGACCAAGGTCGCCGACGGGCTGCCCGGTTTCGGCATCGTGGCCGCGGTGCTGGGCATCGTCATCACCATGGGTTCGATCGGCGGCGACATCGTCGAGGTCGGTGGCCACGTGGCCGGTGCGCTGGTCGGCACCTTCTTGGGCATCCTGCTGGGCTACGGCTTCGTCGGCCCGATGGCGGCCGCGATGGAAGCGCGCGCCGAGCAGGACAGCCGCATCTACGAATCGGTCAAGACCGCCCTGCTGGCCTGCCTGCGCGGCTACAACCCGAAGATCGCGCTGGAATTTGCCCGCAAGACGCTGCCGTCGAACGTGCGCCCGGCCTTCTCCGATTTCGAGCAGCACCTGAAGACGGTCAAGTAAGCCATGGCCGAGACCAAGCCCACCGTCATCGTCCGCCGGGTCAGGAAGGCCGGCCACGCCGCCCATCATGGTGGTTCGTGGAAGGTGGCCTATGCCGACTTCGTGACCGCGATGATGGCGTTCTTCCTGGTGCTGTGGCTGATGGCCACCACCAACAAGAACGACCGTGCGGCCATTTCCGAGTACTTCCGCAACCCCAGCCCGTTGAGCGGTCAGAGCGCCACGCCGGCGCCCGGCATGGCCGGCCCGGGCGGCGCCAGCACCTCGATGATCAAGCTGGGCGGTGCCACCGACATTTCGCGTGGCAACAGCAACGACCCGTTCCAGAACCAGAAGGAAGCGGTACCGCAGCCGGTGGACCAGCAGCAGCGCGACAAGCAGCAGCTGGAAGCACTGATGAAGGAGCTGCAGGAAGCGATCAGCAGGAGCCAGGCGCTGGAGCCGTTCAAGGACCAGCTGCTGCTGGACCTGACCCCGGAGGGCCTGCGCATCCAGATCGTGGACAAGCAGAACCGGCCGATGTTCGACCTCGGCAGCGCCACGCTGAAACCGTACACGCAGCAGATCCTGCACGAGCTGGCCAACTACCTGAACCACGTGCCGAACCGGATCAGCCTGACCGGCCACACCGACATCACTGCCTATTCGGCTGCACGTGGCTACGGCAACTGGGAACTGAGCGCCGATCGTGCCAATGCCGCCCGCCGCGCGCTGGTGGACGGCGGCCTGGAGGACAACAAGATCACCCGCGTGGTCGGCCTGTCTTCATCGGTGCTGTTCGACAGGGCCGACCCGCAGAACCCGATCAACCGCCGCATCAGCATCGTGGTGATGACCCAGGCCGCCGAAGCGGCCGCCCTGGCCGGCGCCGGCCCGCAGGTGGGGCTGTCGGCGCCGACCGCCGACCCGGATGTGCAGGCCGCGCAGGGTGAGGCGCACTGAACCGGGGTCAGATCCCTTTCCCGTGGAAAGGGATCTGACCCCACCTGCGCGCGGCCGCTACAATGGTGGTCTTTCCGTTTCCAGGTGACCCCACCCCATGTCCCAGAACTCCAAGGCCAAGCGCGACAAGCGCAAGAAGCAGCAGGCCAAGCGCCCGTTCCTGCGCCTGAATGCCCAGCAGCAGGTGCAGAACCATGCCGTGCTGACCAACGAAGACGGCCAGGTGGTCGCCGCCATCGGCCTGCAGGGCCGCGAATGGCTGCTGGCCATCGGTGGCCAGACCATGGGCAACGCCGAGAACCCGGTGCCGATGCTGGCCATGCTCAAGCACCTGTCCAACGTGCAGGAGAAGGAAGGCCGCAAGGTCAACCTGGAGTACTCCGAACTGCTGCAGAAGCTGCTGGACACCCTGGCCGCTGAATCCGGCCAGACCGCTGACGAGTATCTGGACAAGCTGGTGTCCGAGTTCGAGACCGTGGAAGCCGAAGAAGGCGAAGAAGCCGCTGAGGCCGCCGAAGGCGATGTGGTTGAAGCTGCTGCCGACGCCGAGGCCCCCCCGGCCGCTGACAGCGACAGCAAGCCGCAGGCCTGAACCGGCCGCGGCGGTGACGGTCTACGTCGATGACGCGGTGCATCCCTGGCGCGGACAGCGCTGGGCGCACCTGATGGCCGACACCCTGGCCGAGCTGCACGCGATGGCGGCGCAGCTCGGCATCCCCCCGCGGGCCTTCCAGAACAAGGCCAGCGGTGCCCATTACGATGTCACGGTCGAGCTGCGCGCGCAGGCGATCGCGCTTGGCGCGCGAGCGATTTCCCGGCACACCGAGCGCGAACTGGTCAAGGCGGTGATCGCCAACGCCCGGGCGCAATACCGGCCGTAGGCTCGGCTGCCGTGTGCCTCCTGTAGTGCCGAGCCGATGCTCGGCTGCTCTACGCGAAATGCAGCCGAGCGTGGGCTCGGCTCTACAGGCCCGATCAGAACGGGTCGCTGCCCAGCCGGATTTCCACGTTCAGCAGCGAGCACAGCGCCAGCATCGCGTCGTCGTCACGGGTCAGCGCCATCACGCCGGTGAAGCCGTCGCGGCCGGCATCCACGCTCCACAGCGTGTAGTTGTGCTCGCGCAGGCGGTCGAAGGCGGTGGCCATCAGCTGCACGCCGTCCAGGCCTTCGGCAAAGTCCTCGTCGTCCAGGTCGCCACCCCAGTCCAGCTGCAGGTTGAAGCGCGCCGACAGCTCGTTGACCGCCGACTGCAGCGATTCCAGGTCGTCGCGCTCCACATCGAAACCGGACTGCCAGGCGATGGCGGTGAACAGCGCCGGCAGCCAGTCGCTGTCCGCTTCCAGCGGCTGCCCGTCCTCGGACAGGTGCTCGCGCCAGCGGTTGAACTGCTGCAGGGCCAACTCTTCGTCGCCCGGGTTGATCAGCACCAGCAGGTTCCAGACCCGCGCCTCGAATCCATCCTCGTCGAAGTCGTGGATGTCTTCCTCGAAGTCGAAATAGTCGCTGTTGTCGGGCATGGCGGAACGTCCTCTGGGGCAGGCCGGCATTCTACGGTTTATCCTGTGCCGCTGAAGCCGGCCTTGGTGGCCGTCACTGTGAATGAAGCGATGAGCGATACCCCTCCCGACCACCTGGCGATCAACCCGGCCAGCCCCTTCCATGATGCACAGGCGCTGGAGCGCGGCGTCGGCGTGCGTTTCAACGACGTCGAGCGCGACAACGTCGAGGAATACTCGGTCAGCGAAGGCTGGATCCGCGTGCAGGCCGGCAAGGCCCGCGACCGCCGTGGCAACCCGATGACCATCAAGGTCAAGGGCAAGGTCGAGGTGTATTTCCTGGACCAGAAGCCGGAATAACCGGCCCCGGCATGTAGAGCCGAGCCTGTGCTCGGCTGCTTTTCGTTCCGGGTTCATGACGCCTGAAGCAAGCGCAGCCGAGCATGGGCTCGGCTCTACATGCCAGGGCGGAATCCGCGTCAGCGTCTGCAACGCCCGGTCCCAGGCGTCATTCGCGCTTGCGCGATTCCAGCAGGTCCAGGTTGCGGATCAGGCGCCGCGAGATCTCGTCGGAGATCACCCCGCGCCGGGTCAACCGGAACAGTTCCTCGCGCTCGGCATTGAGGCCGGCGCTGCGCAGCTGGCGGTACCCCAGCTCCATGCGCCGCACCTTCTCCGGGTCCACGTCGGGCCCGTCGTTGTCCTTCTCCAGGTGCCGCTGGTACAGCAGGCTCACCCGCGAGGCAGCGTCGTTGTACAGCTGCACGTTCTCAGTGTTCTGGTTCATCACCAGCTGCTGGCGCATGCGCTCGACCCCGGCCAGCGCGGCCTTGGACGACAGCCGGCGTGCCAGGTCCTCTTCCTTGCGCTCGCCCGAATCGGCCGGCAGCTGCAGGCCCTTCAGCAGCTGCGGCAGCGCCACGCTGGCGCCGACCAGCGAGAACAGGATCACCGCCGCGGCCAGGAAGATCACCAGGTCGCGTGCTGGGAACGCACTGCCATCGGGCAGGAACAGCGGCAGGGTCAACACACCGGCCAGGGTGATCGCACCGCGCACACCCGCCACCGAGGTCGCCACCACGATGCGCCAGTTCGGTGCCTCGCCCCGCTCCAGGCCGCGACGACGCGCGCGCAGCAGGTTCCAGCGCAGCGACAGCCATACCCACAGCAGGCGCAACAGGATCAGTGCCAGGTTGATCACCACCACGTACACCAGCAGCCACCATGCACTCTGGTGGCCGGACTCGTTCATGGTGGTGGTGGCGCGTTCGACGATGCCGGGCAGCTGCTCGCCCAGCAGCACGAACATGATGCCGTTGAAGCTGAACTGCAGCATGTTCCAGACGCCCGCGCGCTGTACGCGCATGCTGCCGGAGACACGGCCGGTCAGCTCGACGTAGCTCATCGCGATGCCGGCCGCCACGGCAGCCAGGATGCCCGAGGCATGGATCTCTTCGGCCAGCAGATAGGCCGCGAACGGGATCAGCAGGTTGACCAGCATCGCCGCACCCGGTTCCTCGCCGAAGCGGCGCCACAGCCAGCGCTGGAACGTGGACACGCCGAGGGTAACCGCCACGCCCACGGCCAGGCCGGCCACCGCCACCCACACGAAGGTCAGCGAGGCCGTGGCCAGCGAGAAGGAACCGGTCATCACCGCCGCCACCGCGAAGCGGAAGCAGACCAGGCCGGACGCATCGTTGAGCAGCGACTCGCCTTCCAGGATGTGCATCAGTCGCTTGGGAATCGGTGCCTTGGAAGCGATCGCGCCGACCGCCACCGGATCGGTCGGCGAGACGATGGCGGCCAGCGCGAAGCACACCGCCAGCGGCATCACCGGAATCATCCAGTGGATCAGCAGGCCGGCACCGATGACGGTGAACACCACCAGGCCGAACGCCAGTTCGAGGATCGCGCCCTTGTCGCGGAACAGGCCCTGCTTGGGGATGCGCCAGCCATCAAGGAACAGCAGCGGCGGCAGGAACAGCAGGAAGAACACTTCCGGCTCCAGCGCGTGGCCGCGGTTGAACACCCCGGCGATGACCGCGCCCAGGCCGATCTGCACCAGCGGCAGCGGCAACGAGAACGGGAGGACGCGAACCAGGTAGCCGCTGGCGACAACGGCCACCAGCATCGCCAGGACGACTTCAATGGTATGCATGCTTCTTCCAGGAAGCGGCGCGCGGGGAGGCTCGAAGGCCAGCGCCGGAAACCCGGAAAAAACTACCACATGCGGCCATGAGCGCGACGGCCGGGGCGGTCGCGCGTCAGCCCCGGCTCATGCCCCGTCGAAGCGGTACAGGTCCATGGCGAGGAAGCCGGCGTCGATGCCGGCATCGATGCGCCGCGCACCGAAGCTGTCCTCGCCGGCTGCGCCCATCGCGAAGAACAGCGGCAGCAGGTGCTCGTCGGTCGGGTGCGCGCGTTCGGCGAACGGCGCCTGCCGGCGGTAGTCGAACAGGGCCTGGCGATCATCGGCGGCCAGGCGCTGCTCGACCCATTCGATGAAGGGCCGCACGTACGGCGCTTCCTTGCCGTCCTGGTAGTCGCCCCAGTCGTGCAGGTTGTGGGTGATGCTGCCCGAGCCGACCAGCAGCACGCCCTGCTCTCGCAGTGGCGCCAGCGCGCGGCCCAGCGCGAACTGGTGCCCGGGGCCGAGCAGCGGCTGGATCGACAGCGGCACCACCGGGATGTCGGCTTGCGGGCGCAGCAGCCGCAGCGGCACCCACGCGCCATGGTCGAGGCCACGCTGAGGGTCGAGCGCCACCGGCAGGCCGGCAGCGGCGATGCGGCGGGCCACTTCTTCGGCCAGCGCCGGATCACCCGGCGCCGGGTACTGCAGTTCGAACAGCGCGCGCGGGAAGCCACCGAAGTCGTGGATGGTGGGCGGCTGCGGATGCGCGCCGACCAGCGGCTGCCGGCCCAGCCAGTGCGCCGAGGCCATCACGATGGCACGCGGCGTCGGCAGGTCGCGCGCCAGCTCGGCCAGGCGCACACCGACCTGGCCCGGATGCAGGGCAGTCATCGGCGAACCATGGGAGATGTACAGCGAAGGCAGGCGGGACATGGAATGCTCCAGTTGCAGGATCAGGCGGCGATCAGCGCGAACGCAGGGTCCACTTGCCATCGCCGACCAGGAACAGCACCACCAGCGCCAGCGCCCAGAACGCCGGGTATTCCCAGCCGCCGCCGGCATTGGCGAAACCGAAACCGTTGGCGCCGTGCACGGTGACGATGGTGCCCAGCAGCAGCGGTACGCCGACCAGGCCCACCCAGCGCGCATAGACGCCCAGCAACAGCGCGACAGTGATCACCAGCTCGACGCCGATGGTGAGGTAGCCGAGCACGCCGGGCAGGCCCAGCGACTCGAAGTACGCCGCCGTGCCGGCCGGGGTGAATACCAGCAGCTTGGTCAGCGCATGGGCCAGGAACAGCACGCCCAGGGCCAGGCGCAGCAGGGTGGCGCCATACGGCGCCAGCGGCGAAACAGGAGCGGTCGTGGTGTGCATGGCAAAGCACCTTGAAGGGAGTGGGCACAGGTTATTGCGCCTTCACGGACTGATAAATACGATCGATTGACCGTATTTATTTCAAAAGGCGCAACAATGGATACCCTCGAGGCGATGCGCGTGTTCGTGGCGGTGGTCGAGCGCAATGGCTTCAGCGCCGCCGCCCAGGCTCTGGACATGTCCACCGCCGGCGTCACCCGCCAGGTCGCCGCGCTGGAAAAGCGCCTGTCCACCCGCCTGCTCCACCGCACCACGCGCCGGGTCAGCCCGACCAGTGCCGGCGCCGCCTACTACGCACAATGTGTGCGCCTGTTGGCCGAGTTCGACGCGCTGGAGGCCAGCATCGGTGCGCAGGCGCTGGAGCCCTCGGGCACGCTGCGCATCAACGCACCGGTCAGCTGGGGCATCGCCCGCCTCGGCCCGCTGCTGGCCAGCTACCGCGAACGCTTCCCGCAGGTGGAACTGGACCTGGCCCTGTCCGACCGCCTGGTGGACATGGTCGAGGAAGGCTACGACGTGGCCATCCGCATCACCCGCGAGCCGAGCCCGGCGCTGATCGCGCGCCGGCTGGGCGAATCGCGGGTGAGCCTGTGCGCGGCGCCGGCCTACCTGGCTGCACGCGGTACCCCACAGACGCCGCAGGACCTGCAGAATCACGCGTGCCTGAGCTACAGCTACTGGGCCGCTGGCGACCACTGGCCGCTGCAGGGACCCGGCGGTGAAGTGAAGGTGGCGGTGAACAGCCTGCTGCACGCCAACAACGGCGACGTGCTGCGCGAAGCGGCGATCGCCGGCATGGGGGTGATCCTGCAACCCGACTTCCTGCTGGAAGACGCGCTGGCCGATGGCCGCCTGGTGCGCGTGCTACCGGAATGGGAGGCCTCGCCGATCGGCATCTTCGCGGTGTATGCCAGCCGTAGCCACCTGGCGCCGAAGGTGCGCAGTTTCATCGACCACCTGGTGGAGGCCGGGGTGTAGCCGAGTCTCGCGCTTGTCGGCCAGCGACCGGCACTACCGTCATGCTTCAGTCGGGTAGTGCCGGCCGCTGGCCGGCAAATACGAAGCCCCGATCAGGCAGGGACTTCATCCAGCGCGTCGATGATCCGCTCCAGCGGCGCCGGCCGCCCCAGCAGGTAGCCCTGCACCTGGTCACAGCCGTGCGCGGCCAGCCAGTCCAGCTGCCCCGGCGTTTCAACGCCCTCGGCGATGATGGTCAGGCCCATGCTGTGCCCCAGCGACAACAGCGCGCGGCAGATCGAGGCGTTACGCGGATTGGTTTCCACGTCGGCGACGAAACTGCGATCGATCTTCAGGATGTCCAGCGGCAGGTGCTGCAGGTAGGACATGCTGGAATAGCCGGTGCCGAAATCGTCCAGCGACACGCGGATGCCCTGCTCGTGCAGGCGTTGCATGGTCTGCATCGCCTGCGCCGGCTTGCGCATCAGGCTGCTCTCGGTCAGCTCCACGTGCAGTGCGCCGCGGGCCAGTCCGAACTCCTGCTGGACGCGGGTGAATTCGGCCACCAGGTCGCTGTTGAAGAACTGCACTGCCGACACGTTGACCGCGATCGGCAGCTCGCCCCAACCGGCCTCGACCAACCGGCGCTGTGCCTTCGCCGCAGCGCGGATCACCCAGCGGCCCAGCGCCAGGATCAACCCGGTGTCCTCGCACAGCTGGATGAACTCGTTGGGCGGGATGAAGCTGCCATCGGCCTGCGGCCAGCGCAGCAGGGCCTCCAGCGCGGCCGGGCTGCCATCGCTGGCGTGCCGGATCGGCTGGAAGTACAGCTGGAACTCGTTGTCGATGGCGGCGTGGATGCGCCCGGCCAGGCGCAGGCGGTCGGCCAGCCGCGTGGTCACTGCCGCATCGAACCAGACCACCACGTTGCCCTCGGCACGCGCCGCGTGCGCGGCCTGTGCGGCCATGCCGATCACCTGCTCGGCGCTGTGGCCGTCGCCGGCAGTGTGCACGGCCACACCGATGCGCGGTTCGAACTGGTGCAGTGAATCCTTGCCACGCATCGGCGCTGAGACGATCTGCAGCAGGTCATCCAGCACGCGCTGGGTATCGTGCTCGGCCCCGATCGCGAACACGAAGTCTTCCGCCGGCTGGAATGCCAGCGTGCCGCAACGCGCCCCCAGTCCACCGAGCCGGGTCGCCATCGACTGCAGCACCGCATCGCCGATCTCGCGGCCCAGCGTATCGGCCACAAGCTGCAGGCCACGCAACTGCACGAAGGCGATGGTGTAGCCCTGCTGCTGCTCGTCCAGCTGTTCGGTCAGGGCGCGCAAGTTGAGCAGGCCAGTGGCCGGGTTGTGCCGTGCCCGATAGGCCAGGTCACGCTCGTAGGCCAGCCGTTCGCTGACATCCTCGGCCAGCACGAGGCACGCCGGCTGTCCATCGAAATCGAGTTTGGACAGGTGTGCGCGCACCTCGAACACACTACCGTCCTTGCGCCGGTGCAGGCGCACGGTCGCGTCCGGAGGATCGCCCACCTGTGCGCGCTGGATGGCACCACGCACTTCGTCCCAGCCTTCGCGCGGGCGGATGTCGAGGATGCTCATCGCCAGGAACTCGTCGCGGCTGTAGCCGTACTGGCGCACCGCAGCGTCGTTGACCTCGATGAAGCGCAGCGTATCCGGGTCGAACACCCAGAACGGTGCAGGATTGCGGTCGAACAGCAGCCGGAAGCGCCGTTCCACTTCGCTCACCTGCTCGCGCGCCTGGTAACGCTCGCTCAGGTCGGTCAGCGCGCCGATCATGCGCCGCTCGCTGTCGGCCACTTCCACCCGCTGCCCACGCGCGCCCACCCAGCGCACCTCGCCCCCGGGCAATACCAGGCGGAACACCTGGTCGAGCACGGCGCCGCCGGCGAATGCCTGGTCAAAGGCATGCTGCAGGCGCGCGGCATCGTCGCGGTGCACGCGTGCGAAGAAATCGGCCACCGGCAGCGCATCGGTCTGCACGCCAAAGATCTCGCGCGCCAGCGGCGACCAGCGCAGCAATGCGGCGTCCTCATCCACGTACCAGGTACAGACACGACCGACCTGGTGCGCAAGACGCAGCTCGGCGTGGCCTGTTTTCAGCTCCTCGGCCATCGCCTGCTGGCTGCGGGTGCTGCGCCGCACGGCGTACAGCAGCACCAGCAACACCGCGATGTAAGCCAGTACGATCGCCACCGATGCCTGCAGGTACGGCCACCACGGCGCCAGTACGTCTTCGTCGGCCAGGCCGACCTGCACCGCCAGCGGGCTGTGTTCCAGCGTGCTGATGGTCATGATGCGCGGTACGCCGTCGACCACACCCGGCACGCTGCCCAGCTCGACCACCGCCTGCGTGCCGAGCAGGTCACGGCGCGGCAGGCCGTAGCGGCGGCCCACCGTGCCGTGCGGATCAGGCACGCGGGCCAGCATGTAACCCTCGGCATCGCTGATCGAGACCAGTCCGTTGGGGCCGACATCGAGGCCGCCGACGATGCGTTGCAGTTCGCCACAGCGCAGCCGTGCCAGCAACCAGCGTTCGCCGGCCATCGGCAGCGCCAACGGCACCACCCAACCGCCATCGCTGGCCCGCTGCGGCGGGCCGATGTACAGGGCGCTGCCCTGGCCACGACGCTGCGGGTCGGTCCACAGCGGCAGCTGCAGGTCGCCCTCGCCGGCCGTCAACGGTCGGCCATGGCGGTCGAGCACGGCGATGCTGTGCAGTTCGGCATGCCGGCCCAGCACCCCGCCGATGGAGGCATCCATCAAGGCCGGCGCCTGCGCCGGCACGCTGCGGAACAGCTCGGCGGCGTCGGCCGCGATGCCGGACATGGCGCGCTCCAGGTTGCGCAGTTCCAGCGCCAGCAGGCGCTCGCTGCCCACCGCCAGCGCCCGGCTCTGCCGCTGTGCCGCTTCCAGGCGGCGGTGGTAGTCATTGACCAGCATAAGGGTCAGGCCGGTTACCAGCAGCACGCCCAGCAGCACTCCGCCCCAGGTAATGGCGCGCAGCGGGCGGGCCAACGCGCGTTTCAGCGCGGGCATCGGCGGGTGTTCCTTGTGCAGTCGGCTGGCTTCATGCGCGAACGAATCCTCCACGTCCCCGACCTCAACGGCCGGTGGACGCCATTCTTGACGCCTGACCCGCCCCCGCATGGCCACCTCCCCGTGTCCGCGCAGGGCTCCAGGGTCCAGCATGCACCACCCCGGTGACGGCGTGAAGATCGCGTCTGCGCGTTCAGCCAGATCCTGCACAGGACGGGCGGCGCAAGGACGCGGCCAGTGGCGCCGGAGCGGATTAGACTTGGGGTTTTCCGCTGCAAGAGAAGTCCATGTCCAAGCTGCGCCGTCCCACCCTGGCGCTGGCCATCGTTGCCAGCCTGTCCCTGGCCGCCTGTGACCGCCCGGCCGAACCGGCCGCCGGTGCCACCGCGCCGGCCGATGCCGCCCCCGCTGCGGCCAAGCCGATGCTGGGCAGTTTCGGCTTCGATGCCAGCGGCATGGACCGCAGCATCGCCGCCGGCGACGACTTCTTCGGCTTCGCCAATGGCACCTGGGTGAAGAACACCGAGATTCCGGCCGACCGCTCGCGCTTCGGCAGCTTCAACGTCATTGCCGAGAAGACCCTGGCCGATACCCGCGCCATCCTTGAAGGGGCGGCGGGCAACACCAAGGCCAGCGGTGACGACAAGCTGATCGGCGACTACTACGCTGCCTACATGGACGAAGCCGGCATCGAGCAGCGCGGCGTTGCACCCGTGGAGCCGCAGCTGAAGGCGATCGATGCGATCGCCGACAAGGCCGGGCTGGCCCGCGCCCTCGGCGGCGACCTGCGCGCCGACGTCGACCTGCTCAATGCCACCAACTTCTACACCGACCGCCTGTTCGGCCTGTGGGTGTCGGTGGACCTGCTGCAGCCGGACCGCACCGCGCCGTACCTGGTGCAGGGCGGGCTGGGCATGCCCGACCGCGATTTCTACCTGGGCGGCGGCCGCATGGCCGAGCTGCGCAAGCAGTACCAGGCCTACATCGCGCAGATGCTGCAGCTGGCCGGTGTGGCCGATCCGGCCGGCAAGGCACAACGCATCCTGGCGCTGGAGACGAAGATCGCGCAGGCGCACGCCACCCAGGAAGAAACCAATGATGTGACCAAGGGTGCCAATCCGTGGACCCAGGCCGACTTCAATGCCAAGGCGCCGGGCATGGACTGGAACGCCTTCCTCGACGCGGCCGCGCTGGGCAACCAGCAGGACTTCATCGTGTGGCAGCCCAAGGCCGTGGCCGGCCTGTCCAGGCTGGTCGCCACCGAGCCACTGGAGGTGTGGAAGGACTACCTGGCCTTCCACGCGCTGGACCGTGCCGCCGCCTACCTGCCGAAGAAGTTCGCCGATGCCCGCTTCGCCTTCCATGGCACCGCGCTGAGCGGCACGCCGCAGCAGAGCGACCGCTGGAAGCGCGCGGTGGACGACGCCAACCACGCAGTGGGCGAAGCGATCGGCAAGCGTTACGTCGAAAAGCACTTCGACGCGAAGACCAAGGAACGCGCGGACGAGATGGCAAAGAACATCATTGCCGCCTTCGCCAAGCGCATCGACGCGCTGTCGTGGATGTCGCCGCAGACCAAGGCGAGCGCCAAGGCGAAGGTGGCCGGCCTGACCGTGGGCATGGGCTATCCGGAAAAGTGGCGCGACTACACTGGCCTTGAGATCCGCCGTGATGACCCGCTGGGCAATGCGCAGCGCGCCGAGCTGTTCGAGTACCAGCGCAACATCGCCAAGCTGGGCAAGCCGGTCGACCACAGCGAGTGGGCGATGCTGCCGCAGACCATCAACGCGATGAACGTACCGCTGGAGAATCGCCTGGTGTTCCCGGCCGCGATCCTGCAGCCGCCGTTCTTCGACGGCGCCGCCGACGACGCGGTGAACTACGGTGCGATCGGCGCGGTGATCGGCCACGAGATCAGCCATGGCTTCGACAACGCCGGTGCGCTGTTCGATGAAACCGGCAAGCTGCACAACTGGTGGACCGCCGAGGACCTGAAGCAGTTCAACGCCGCCGGTGATGCGCTGGCCGCGCAGTTCAGCAGCTACGAGCCGTTCCCCGGCGTGCATGTGAACGGCAAGCTGACCCTGGGCGAGAACATCGCCGACGTGGCTGGCCTGGGCACCGCCTACGATGCCTACCAGCTGTCGCTGCAGGGCAAGCCGGGCCAGACCCTGGAAGGCTTTACCCCGGACCAGCGCTTCTTCCTCGGCTTCGCCCAGGCGTGGCGCAGCAAGAGCCGCGAGCAGGCGCTGCGCAACTCGCTGCTGACCGATGTGCATGCACCGGGCCAGTTCCGCGCACTGACCGTGCGCAACATCGACGCCTGGTACCCGGCGTTCGAAGTGAAGGAAGGCCAGAAGCTGTACCTGGCCCCGGACAAGCGGGTCAAGGTGTGGTGATGTAACCGGAACGGGCGCCGCAAGGCGCCCGTTTCACTTGCGGGTAGCTGCCAACCTTGGTTGGCGCTTCCGCGGCACCGCGAAAAGCGTGCCAACCAAGGTTGGCACCTACCAGGCAACCGCGGGCCACTCGCGCAGGATCTCCACCGACGCGCCCATGCGTGCACAGGCGCGGCTGGCCAGGCCGTCGGGCAGCGCACGGCGGAACAGCGGCGCCATGCCCTGCATCAGCTTCGCAGACGCCGCCGCCTGGGCGCGCTGACGGCCACTGCGTGCAAGCATGCCTTCGGCCCAGTCCGGCAGCAGCGCCGCGCCCGCACCGAGGAACACCTCGCGCGACAGCCCCGGCACCGGTACCGGCAGGCGCACGCCGGACAGCACCTCCAGCACCTCGCGCGAGCGGTCATCCACACGCAGCTCCGGCTGACGTGCACAGAAGTACGCCGCCACTTCCGCTTCGCTGCGCGGCACATCCACCGCGCCCAGTGCCTCGGCCACACAACGGTACTCGTCGTAATAGCGATCGGCGATGTGCGCCGGCACCTCGCGCCCGTAGCGTCGGAACCCCTGCAGGAAACCGAAGGCTTCGGTCACGTGCACCCAGGTCAGCAACTGCGGATCGTCGGCGGCGTAAGGCTCGCCCTGCGCGGTCTGGCCGCGGATCTGCGCATGGATGCGGCGCACCCTGGCCACCAGCGCCTCCACCTCGCCGCTGGGCGCATAGCTGGTGCCGGCAACGAAGGCCGTGGTGCGGCGCAGCCGACCCACCAGGTCCTGGCGGAAATTGGAGTGGTCATAGACCCCGGCCAGCGCGCGTGGGTGCAGGGTCTGCAGCATCAGCGCGCACAGGCCACCGGCGAGCATCGAGGGAAATTCGGCGTGCAGCCGCCAGGTGACGCTGTCCGGGCCGAACCAGCCCGGATCGCCCTGCGGATGGTCGTAGTCGATACCACTCTGGCCGCGCGGGAAGGCGTCCAGTACCCAGCGTCGGATCGGCGCCGTGACGGGGCGGGAGAGTCGCTGCAGCAAGGCCGGCATCACAGGTCCAGGAGAGGCGGAAGAACAGTCGCGTCTTGCGCGGTTGGCTCCGATTCTCGGCGATCACGCCTCCGGCGGCGAGCCTCCCCGCTCAGCGACGGTTTCATGTGCGGCCGCAGCACGTTTCACCCTGCGACATCCTGTCGCAGGCCGCGACTGCGATGCTGCATCGCACCAATTTTCACTCCCGCCGGTCAAACCCTTGCGCCGCTTGGCATTGCCCCCATTGCACGGCTCGCTGGAAGTGCTAGAACTGGATCCGCCACACCGTCCAATGCTGATCGACGCACGTTCCACAAGGAGCCAGCCATGATTGCCTTGTTCAAGGGTTTGGGAATTCTGCTTCGCGACAACGAGCTCTACAGCAGCCCGTTCGACAAACAGGTGGCGCACTGGCGCAACCTCAGCGAGCAGCAGATCCGCGATGAAGTGGCTGTGCTGGCCCAGGCCAAGTGCCAGTGGCTGATCGCCTCGATCGTCGGCTGGCAGGCGGCCTCGCTGCTGATCCTGGGCCTGATCGCCAACTACCTGTGGCGCGACGACTTCCATATCACCTTCACCCGCGTGGTGATCGTGTTCGGCTCGTGGGTGTCGATCCTGTTCGTGATCTGGTTCATGGCCAACATGTTCGATCAGCAGGCCGGCTTCGAGCGCTGGATGAAGGCGTTCAACAGCCGCGCCCGCATCAGTTCCAAGGCCGACAGCGTGGAGCACGTGGCCGAGGCGCTGGACCTGGCCGAGCACTACCCGGAAGTGCTGGACTACAAGCAGGCGGTCACCGCCAAGCGCGAACTGCGCCACGAGGACATCCGCATCATGACCGAGATCGGCCGGATGAAGCAGCACTCCGAACTGGTCGGCCGCCTCAACCATGTGGGCGAGACCGAGCACCATCACGACCTGACACTGCAACCTGCCTACTGAGCCTTCAGGGAAGCGGGGGGACCCACACTGCCACCGTGATCACTCACGGTGGCAGTGTTCCATCGGGTCCTGGCTGACGCACTGGCGGAAGCCGTCGGGTAGCCCACGCATGGCCTCGGTCTTGCCTGCTGCAACGGCGAACCGGCGCAGCGGCGGTGTGGTGCACGCGGCATCGGAGCTGCACGCTGGGTCCAGCACCAGGTAATGGCAGTGGCCACTGCTGCTGGCAATGCACTGGAAGCGCGCCTCGCCATCGACCACCGTACTCTTGCTGTACAGCGTGTCCACGCCGTTGGCATGGGTGCGGGTGATCGAGGTGTTGCGGGATTTTTCGCAGCCGGCCAGTGCCAGCACGGCCACGCACGCAATCAGCAGACGGGACATGTTCATTCCTCGGTGCAGGGGGATGCGGCTGCGGCTACATGCCGCGGAACAGGCTCATGAACGGCTGGCTGACCACCAGCGTCTCCGTCCGCCCGCGCAGGCGCAGCACGCCGCGCCCGGTATCGTCGCGGCTGACCGCCGCCACTGCCTTCATGTTGACGATGGTCGAACGATGGATCTGGCGGAAGTGCTGCGCATCAAGCACTTCCAGCAGCTCGCGCAATGGCGTGCGCAGCAGGCTTTCGCCGCTGGCGGTGACCACGGTGGTGTACTTGTTGTCCGCGCGGAAGTACGCCACGTCTTCCAGCATGATCAGCTGCGTCTCGCGGCCGTTGCTGGCGGTGATCCAGGCCAGTGGCGGGCGCTCGGCTGCGCCCTGCGATGGGCCCAACCGCTGCAGCAGGCGCTCCAGCACGGCATCGTCCTGGCGCGTCGATGGCAGCCGCGACAGGATGCGCTCGCGGGTGGCCAGCAGGCGCTCGTCGCTGACCGGCTTCAACAGGTAATCCATCGCGCCCTGCTCGAACGCATCGATGGCGTACTGGTCGTAGGCGGTGACGAACACTACCTGGGTGCGCGGGCTCAGCTCGGACAGCGAGCGTGCCACCTCGATGCCGCTGATGCCAGGCATGCGGATATCGAGAAAGGCGATGTCCGGCTGCTTCTCGGCCAGCTGCTCCAGCGCGCTGGCGCCGTCCTCGCACTCGGCCACCAGCTTCAGGTCCGGCCACAGCCGGCGAAGTTGCTCCACCAGCGACTGCCGCAGCAGTTCTTCGTCTTCAGCGATCAGTGCCTCAAGCGGCATGGCTGCGCTCCTTGTGCGACTGCGGCAGGGTCATGGTCGCTGCCACGCCGCTGGGGAAGTTGGCGACGATCGCCACGCCGGCCTGCTCACCACAGGTCAGGCGCAGACGCTCGCGCAGGTTCTTCAGGCCGATGCCGGTACCACTGGTGCCCTGGCCGAAGCCGAGCCCATCGTCGGCCACGGTCACCGTCACGTGGTCATCGAAGCCGCGCGCCAGGATCCAGATCGTGCCTCCGCCGGGCTTGGGTTCAAGGCCATGCTTGATCGCGTTTTCCACCAGCGTCTGCAGCGCCATCGCCGGCAGGTGCACGCCATGCAGTTCGTTGGGCACCTGCACTTCCACCGCCAGCCGTGCGCCCATGCGGATGCGCAGGATCTCCAGGTAGGCGCGGGTGCGTTCCAGCTCCACGCCCAGCGTGGACACCGATTCGTCCACCTGTGGCAACGAGCTGCGCAGGTACTGGATCAGGTGGCCGAGCATCTGTTCGGCACGCGCCGGATCGGTGCGGGTCAATACCTGCGCGTTGGCCAGCGTGTTGTAGAGGAAGTGCGGTTCCACCTGCGCATGCAGCAGGTTCAGCCGCGCCACCGACAGTTCCTTTTCCACCTGGGTCTGTTCGGCCGCAGCCTGTTCGTCGCGGCGCTGGTCGGCGACGCGGCGACTGATCGCACGGGTGACTGCTTCGGCGTTCTCGAAGTTGCTGCCCTCGTCCAGCGCCAGCAGGTCGGCCCACCAGCCGGCATCGGGTTCGAACAGCAGGGTAACGGTGCTGGTGCCCTGCCCCGGCGTGACCGTTGCCAGCACGCTGTTGCGCTTGATCGCCAGCCGCGCAGGCAGGTTCCAGCGCGATGGCTGGCGGCCATTCCAGAGATCGACCCGGCGCACATAGGCGCGCACCTGCAGGCTGCCGGCCGAGCTTTCCACGTCTTCCACGCGGGGTAGTTCGGAGATCGCCGCCTCCACCACCGAGAAGGCGTGGCCGGCGTCCATCGGCAGTTCGATCTGGCGGCGCTGGCGACCGGACAGGGTGGTGGCGTCCAGGCGACCGGCCACCAGCCAGACCCGGCGGATGTGGGTGATGGCACTGCCCAGCGCGGAAATGATCAGGAACATCGCCAGCAGGCCGAAAATCCAGCCCGGGCCATCGTTCATGCCACTGAAGATGCCGCTCCAGACCATGCCAGCGACGAACAGCGCCGCAGCCCAGGCCAGCAGGTGACGGAACAGAAGTGAGAGGCTGGCGAACACGGCGGCGCCTTGGAGGAAGGGGGTGAGCCGAGCATAGGGCGGCCGGCCGGGCAAGCAAGCGGCCTGCGACGAAGGGCCGGAAAGCGGGGATGGAAGCCTTCAATGCAACGCCGGGCATGGCCCGGCGCTACCAGGGCTGGCGGGGCAGCGCGCCCCGCATTCCCTTATTTGCGCTGGTCGGCGCTGGCGTCGCGTACGGCGCGGAACGACTCGTCCTTGCTCCAGTTCGGCCAGGCACGGGAGTTGGCCAGCTGGTTGCCCAGCGTGTACAGCACTTCCAGGTCGCGGGCGGCACCGGCGAACACCCAGTCCGGCTGCCATTCGTCGCCCTGCTGGTGGTAACGCTTGGCGGTGTAGTCCTCGGAGGCTTTCTTGCCTGCGGCGACGCCACCGTCCACCCAGTCCTGGCCGGCCGACCAGGACAGCGCCGGCACGCCACGCTTGGCGAACGGGAAGTGGTCGGAGCGGAAGAACAGGCCCGCTTCCGGCTTCGGGTCCGGCGTGTAGCGGATGTCCCAGCCCTTGGCCACGTCCTTCAGCTGGTCCAGCAGCTCGAAACGCGCGGCGCCGTAGATGCCGAAGTCACGCGACGGGCCGAACGGCGCCATGCCGTCCATGTTGATCACCGCCACGGTCTTTTCCAGCGGGTACAGCGGATGGGTGGCGTAGTACTCCGACCCCAGCAGGCCCTTTTCCTCGGCGGTGACCGCCAGGAACAGCAGCGAGCGCTGCGGGCGCTTTTCCTTGGCGAAGCCACGGGCAAGCTCGATCAGCGAGGCGGTACCGCTGGCGTTGTCCAGTGCGCCGTTGAAGATGCGGTCGCCGCGCGCGTCCGGCTCGCCCACGCCGATGTGGTCCCAGTGCGCGCTGTAGATGATCGTCTCGTCCGGGTGGCGGCTGCCTTCCAGGCGTGCGGCCACGTTGTGCGAGGTGATCACTTCGGTCTTCACCGCGTACTTGGCGTCCAGGCTGGCGCCGGTCAGCGGCACCGGGGTGAAGTCGCGCTGCTGCGCCTTCTTCTTCAGCGCCTCGAAGTCCTGCCCGGCCGAGCGGAACAGCTCCACCGCCAGGTCGCGCTGGATCCAGCCTTCCAGCAGCGGGTGGCTTTCGGCCGGGTTGTCGCGCACCACGTCGAACATGGTGTTGGTGTTGGAACCGGCCACGGTGGCCCAGCCATAGGAGGCCGGTGCGGTCTCGTGCACGATCAGCACGCCCAGTGCCCCCTGGCGCGCGCCTTCCTCGTACTTGTAGGTCCAGCGGCCGTAATAGGTCATGCCCTTGCCGTCGAAATCACCCTGGCCGGTCTCGAAGTCCGGATCGTTGATCAGTACGACGGCGATCTTGCCCTTCAGGTCCACGCCCTTGAAGTCGTCCCAGTTGCGCTCCGGCGCTTTCACGCCATAGCCGAGGAACACCAGCGGGGCCTTGCTGATGTCGACGTTGCTGGCGCCGTTCATGGCGGCGCGCACGGCAATCTGCTTGCCCTGCTCCAGCGCAACGGTCTTGCCGCCCTGGTGCAGCGCCAGCTGCGGTGTGCCGACGATATCGCCCTTGCGCAGCGGCACAGCCTGGGTCCACAGGCGCTTGCCGTCCTTCAGGTCGCCGCCCGGCTGCAGCCCGGCATCGGCGAACTGCTTGCTGAGATAGGCGATGGTCTTCTCTTCGCCGGCGGTGGCCGGCGAGCGGCCTTCGTAGGCGTCGGAGGCCAGTTCCTTGACGTCGGCGGAGATCCGCGCGCCATCGAATTTCGGGGTGGCCGCCATCAGTGCGCTCGACACCGACAGGGCCAGCACGCCCAGTACCACTCTTTTCATTGCTCTCTCCAGCAGGGAAATCCTTCTGGAGTGTAATGGGATTCGGCAGGGCTGCGCCCTGCGCCTGCCGATGCCAGGGCAACAGCAACAGCAACAGCAACAGCGACAGCGACAGCAGAAGCAGGCATTCGGTGGGATGGCGGGGTGGGTCCGGTTGCGGGGGACGCCGTAGACCCGTCCTTGAAGTGACCCCCGGGAGTTGGACATCAGATCCAACCCCGAGGGATACATGAACAGATACGACGCGCGTTTCAAACTGCAGGTCGCCAAAGAGGCCTGCAAGACCTCCACATCGGTCAAAGCCGTTGCTCGTCGCTACGGCCTGGAGTTCTCCACGGTCAGGCGCTGGGTGGCG
>NZ_JAVFVN010000801.1:0-324 GCF_030910085.1 Stenotrophomonas maltophilia group sp. RNC7
AGGACGGGGCGGCGCTGTGCGAATTCTTCGCCTGGTTCGAGGGCGCGCTGGGCAACGAGCGCATCACCGAGCTGACCATCGACGAACAGATCACCGCCGCTCGCGCGCGCCGGCCGGACTACGTCTGCCCCAGCTTCGCCACCATCGCCGGCTTCAACGCCAACGGCGCCATGCCGCACTATCGCGCCACGGCCGAATCGCACGCCACCATCGAAGGCGACGGCCTGCTGCTGATCGATTCCGGCGGCCAGTACCTGGGCGGCACCACCGACATCACCCGCGTGGTCGCGGTGGGCACGCCCAGCGCCGACCAGAAGGTCGATT
>NZ_JAVFVN010000818.1:0-501 GCF_030910085.1 Stenotrophomonas maltophilia group sp. RNC7
CGCGAGGCGATGGTATTTTAGATAAGGCTTTGACAGTCCATTCGTTCCAAGATGGGTTCATGCAACGTTATCTGGGGCGTCCACATTGGCGACCTAAGCACTCCTGTCGCCTGCATCGGCGGATTTGTTCTCCAGCTCACTTGAAACAAATTTTCGGGCCGGGGGTTAGTCTCCTTACCGTGTCTTCTTAAGCGGCACGCCGGACAGTACACAGACGAGGAAGAGCCCGTAAATGGCTAATACCAAACAGCGCAATCTCGAAGAACTTTGCTATGGCGCTCTGAAAGAAATCAATTATGCCGAGCGCAAGATTCTGAATCGCGTCGACAAATGGCTCAAGCAGCCACAGATGAGAGCCTGAAGAATGCGCTTGAGAAGCATAGGGAACAAACCCAAGTCCATGTGGAACGGCTCCTGCAATGTCTCCAGATCCTCGGTAAACACGCACAGGGTAAGACGTGCGACGCCTTTAAAGAAATTATCTCTGAAGGGGAGGAAATC
>NZ_JAVFVN010000820.1:0-410 GCF_030910085.1 Stenotrophomonas maltophilia group sp. RNC7
AGTCTGGCGGGCGGGCTCGCACCTCGTTATACATTTCCGTGAGACGGCACGCACCGTCTTAGGGCGTTAGAACCCCTGAACACAGTGGCTGATGTCGGCCGAAACGACATCGGATTCTCTGGCTTTTTGCCGGTGGCCTGCGACGTATGTCCAGGCGCTCCGGTGCTAAAGGTCGCAGCGCCCGAGTGTGTTCGATGTTCCAAACCCCCGGCTGGGTTCAAAGGATTATTGCCAGCGGCGTTAGCGGGCCACGGTTCATTTTTGAAAGTACAGCAGGATGGATCATGATCATTTACCGATTGATGGAGAGGTGGAACTGAGGTCAGTCGTTGGTCTGACGCGGGGGCTGGGTAGGGATAACCTCGAATTGCTTGCGGTCGACGCGCTCATCGAACATCGAAAGCTGGCTG
>NZ_JAVFVN010000834.1:0-1664 GCF_030910085.1 Stenotrophomonas maltophilia group sp. RNC7
GAATTAGCTCAAATTTTTATGAAGGCATTTAAGCTGCAAAAAACAAATAATCATTCTTTTAATGATGTTGATTCAAAATCATGGGCTAACGATGCAATAAGTGCATTACAATCAAATCGAATTACAAAAGGAACGAGTACATATACGTATAGTCCTAAGGGGATTGTGACTCGTGAACAATTTGCAGTATTTTTGTACAATGCCTTATTAAATACTAAAAATGATACAGAAAATGATCAAAATGTTCCGGATGGAGAAAATAAACTGCCTTACGATGAATTAGATAAAAATAGTGAAGGTAAATCTGAAGTAATTGATGGAGGAACAATTTATAAAGGATAAGGGAATTAGTCCCTTATCCTTTTATTTTTATGAAGCAGCTTCATCGTTAATAAATAATCTTCTGACTTCTAGAAACTCCAATTCAGATATAAATTCCATATCAGAATGGATATATTCATTTTCAATAAGCTGATCCTTTGCTATAAAATAAAAATCATCCCCTAATTTAATATAACTCTCTAAAATAGGCTTATCTTTACATGGAAATAGTTCGTATACAATCATAATTTCCTGTATAGATTTAAAAATTATCCCCGATTCTAACAATAAAGAGTTCCATTTCTTATTTAATTCAGTTCGCGGTTTTACACTATAAAATCCATTCCCATCACTTTTATTTTTAAAGACATGCTTTAGAGCTTCTGGTACTTTTCGTAATGCTAATCTTCTAGAGTGAAGCAGGTTTAAATCCATATCACACATAATAAGTTCTTCTATCTGTGATTTATATTTAATTAATTTTAATTGATCAACATGCATTTCTTTCAATTCTCTATATAACTCAGAATCATTTATCACTCTAAGATATCGTGTCATACAATCTCCCCTTGTAAATTCTAATAACATTTTAATAATTAATCTAATTGTTAATCGTTCTATATTATTCTTCTAAATTCGTATTGAATAATAAAAATCCGAAGACCGTGATTATAAACCATAAACAAATTATTACTCCTATAAACCCTGCAGTTTCTTTCATCCCATTTCCCCCTATAAGTATTGATAATCATTCTTTAATTATTAAACTAACTAAGCCCTCCTATCATTTTTTAAATAAAATAAAAAAGCCCTCTCAGAGATTTGTTAATGAAGCATAAGTAGCTCATTTACAGATCCCCAAAAGGGCTAATTTATTACAATAAGAAAAATTACAAAAAAACATTACACCCTAATTATACCAATTTTTGATAATTTAGCGATAATTTTCATGAATTTTAATGCAATTAAATTAATTTGCTTAAGACAAACAATTAAACCATCAGGTACCGTAAATTTGTTGATTAGATCTAATAAATAAAATAGAATGACATTTATGTAGACTTAAATCAAAATATTTATATAAATTAGCAGCTACTAAGAATACTATATTAAAGGATTGAGAAAAATTGAGAAAAAACAACGAGCTGTATATCTTAAAGGTAATTATCATTTTATCTAGTCCTATTTGGATTATATTGATTGCTCAGTGGGCATTAGAAACGTTTGATGAAGATACATGGAAAAGAAGACATATGGATCTAGAATTAAAATTGTACGATTGTAAAGAATTATATACAGGATATAATTCTAGAGGGGACGGTAAGGCTCCCTTAAAAGGAGAC
>NZ_JAVFVN010000014.1:0-326 GCF_030910085.1 Stenotrophomonas maltophilia group sp. RNC7
TGGGCGGCCGGGGACGTGCTCCCGGGGGCGCCGCCCGGTAGAAAACCGGACACAGCGAGCCGCGTATTATGCACGGGTTCAAGCACTTGCGCAAGTTACCCACAGGCGGGGGCTGAACACGGCGATCGCCCCCTGTAGAGCCGAGCCCACGCTCGGCTGCTGCGTCCCGGAACGCCTGAGCCGAGCGTGGGCTCGGCTCTACAACAATGACCGGGCCGGCTCAACGCAGGTGCGGAATCACCTGGGCGAGAAGATGGGCATCCTTCAACGCGCCGTGCAGGCCGCGCTGGCTGGGAATGCGCAGGCGCTGCAGCACATCATCCAGC
>NZ_JAVFVN010000043.1:0-521 GCF_030910085.1 Stenotrophomonas maltophilia group sp. RNC7
AGCGAGGAGGCGGCCTCATCCCCGAAAGCAAATGCATCCAGAACATGGCTATAGAGAAGACAGGCGATAAGACCGAGAGTGATGACGACAGATACCAGCATGAATTCCGGCCAACGGACGCCCCCGAAGCTGCCAAGCAACCAGAACATCACGTCGCGCGCCTGCTGTGCATTACCGGATGTGGTGACGATATAGGAGGTTGCGGCGTTGAAAAGCTGCGATGCAGCGACGCCCGCCAGGATGGTACGATCCGCGTCGCCGCGCGTACCATTTGAGAGAAGGGCAACGAAGAAAAAGGCCGAAAACGCGCCAACGAATGCGCCCGCCGACAAGGAAACAGCGCCAGCGCCAATGCCGAGAATTACAACCGTTACAGCGCCCGTTGACGCACCCGCGGAAATGCCCAGAACGTATGGCTCCGCCAGGGGATTACGCAAAAGCGACTGCATGATCGCGCCGGAAAGAGCGAGGCCTGCGCCGCAAAATGCTGCTACCAATGCGCGGCTGAGACGGTAATCCCA
>NZ_JAVFVN010000045.1:0-572 GCF_030910085.1 Stenotrophomonas maltophilia group sp. RNC7
GAGTGAACCTGCTTCGACAGTTCGACTACCTGGGGATTGGCGGCGCGCTGGTTGTTCTGACGGACGGTGCGGCCCACATCTACCCGACCTATACGGGCCTTGGGAAAGAGTCGTTGATGTATTACGTAACGGAGTAAGCGATGGCGGATCAGTGGCTACGTAAGGCGTCTCTGGTCCTGGAGAACGCGGCTGGGGATCAGTTGGATATTTCCCAACTTCACTTCAAGTTCTCGATCTCTGCGGCGGACGTGCAAACCCCGGCTGCCGCGCAGATCCGGGTCTATAACCTGAGCGACAACACCGCCCAGCGCATCCAGAAAGAGTTTGCCAAGGTGACGTTGAGAGCCGGGTATGAGGGAAATTTCGGGACGATCTTTGTGGGCGATGTGAAGCAAATCCGCCGTGGCAAAGAGACCTCGATTGATAAGTACCTGGATATCACGGCCGCCAATGGCGACATGGCCTACAACTTTGCGGTGGCCAACTTCACCCTTGCGGCGGGATGGACAGCGACCGAGCTTTACAACGCGCTGCTGCAAGAACTCTCTCTGTATGGCATCACAGCGGGCTAT
>NZ_JAVFVN010000053.1:0-447 GCF_030910085.1 Stenotrophomonas maltophilia group sp. RNC7
GCCCCTGCCCTGCGGCCTGGGCCTCGAAGGCCATCGGCAGCGTTACGAGATCCGCCGTGATGGGCAGCCCCACGTGTACTGTCGACGCAGGTTGCTGCAAAGTGACTTCGCCACCGGTGACCACCTGGCGCGACATGACGGCGCCATCGGCCAGGATGTTCACCTCTTCGCCCTCCAGGTGGTCCAGCCCCCCGAACGTTGTTGCCGGGGCCCCTGAATAGCTCAGCCCAGCGTCCACGAAGAACGCATCTTCCAGGGCCTCTACTCGGCGGGAGTGCAATCGCTCCACGTACCGAACTGACTGCCCATTGATCGTCCGTTTAACGATGGTGTACACCGCGTCCTCATCCTCTTCGGTAACGCAGCAGACCGACTCGAACTTGCCTGAAGCAGCAGTCGTGTGCCTGTGCCAGCCTTGCACCTGCTGTTCAGGGACATAGGTCATCC
>NZ_JAVFVN010000091.1:0-638 GCF_030910085.1 Stenotrophomonas maltophilia group sp. RNC7
ACCCACGACGACTTCAGGCGTTCGACTTCGGCGGCGACGGCGTCGCGCTTGCGGTTGAATGCGTCCCAGCGGACATCGTCGACGATGCCGAGCTGGCGCCCGATTTCGGTCAGGCGCAGGTCGGCGTTGTCTTCGCGCAGGCTCAAGCGATATTCCGCACGCGAGGTGAACATGCGATAGGGCTCGGTCACGCCGCGCGTGACCAGATCGTCTACCAGCACGCCGAGATAGGCCTCGTCGCGGCGCGGCGTCCACTGCTCGCGATCCAGTGCGGACAGGGCGGCGTTGACGCCAGCCAGCAGGCCTTGGGCGGCGGCTTCTTCGTAGCCGGTGGTGCCATTGATCTGGCCCGCGAAATACAGGCCAGCAATTGCCTTGGTTTCCAGCGTGCTCTTCAATCCACGTGGATCGAAGTAGTCGTATTCGATGGCGTAGCCGGGGCGCAGGATATGCGCGTTCTCCAGGCCGGGCAAGGAATGGATCAGGTCCAACTGCACATCGAACGGCAGGCTGGTGGAGACGCCGTTCGGATAGACCTCGTGCGTGTCCAGCCCTTCGGGTTCCAGGAAAACCTGGTGCGATTCCTTGTCGGCGAAGCGGTGGATCTTGTCTTCGATCGACGGGCAGTAGCGCGGGCC
>NZ_JAVFVN010000153.1:0-344 GCF_030910085.1 Stenotrophomonas maltophilia group sp. RNC7
GCATATACAAGATAAAGGATGGAAATTAAATAAAGGGGCAAAAGGTGAAAAGGTAGAGTATTGGATGCCTTTTGATAAGGAAGCAAGAAAGAGTATTACATGGGATGAATTTAGAAAACGAAAAATAGCACAAGATCAAAGTGTTGTTTTATCAGTCAAATATTACACTGTGTTCAATGGGCAGAATATTAAAGGAATACCACCATTGCCACCACCAGAAACAAATGATATCACACCAGATGAAATTATTGCTAAGTTATCAAAAAATATGGAAGTAGAAATCATGAATGATGGTAATGATCGGGCATTTTATAGACAAAGTGAAGATAAAATTCATCTCCCAA
>NZ_JAVFVN010000526.1:0-2073 GCF_030910085.1 Stenotrophomonas maltophilia group sp. RNC7
CACCTCCCTTTATGTAATTTGAATTTTTCTAGCTAAATATGAAATATAAATATTTTGAAGGAATATTTTAATAATAATCCTTAAAAATATTTTATTTTTAAGAATCTTTTTAACTTGACAAAACAAATAATTATACAAAGAAAATACTAAAGGAATTTTCATTTGATTTTTAAAGCCTTTGAATGTAGGATATTTTGGGGAACAAAATAAAAAAGTAGATTTAGTTATGAAGTAAGTATATATAAATAATACTGACCACCTCATATATAGTATGATTAGGTCAGTATCGATAAATTTCATAATATAATACAAATTAAGTTATGAAAACATTCATTTATATTTTTTAAGGTAATCACTAGAATTATTATTCTATCTTTCATCAATAACATCATCATAAGATTCAATATCTGTTTGTAATTTTAGCTCAGGAACAGCAGCTCCTTGTTGTAATGGGATTAATTCATACATTAGTGGTTCTCGAATTACAGGATCGCAATAATCTAGAAAAAAACCACATGTTGTTATCAATTGTTCATCAAGGAATGAGGTAATAATAAGGTCCCCTTGTCTTCCTAAAACTACAATAGCAGCTGCAAGTTGTTCATAGTTATCTCTTTCAATATATCCCTGGAATTTTTTATTTAAATATACATTTACCCACTCAACATTTTTTTCGTTTTCTTTGAACATTGTAAAACGCCTCCATTATTATAAATTTTCTCTATAAATCCTTTTTGAGCAATAGTTTACTTATTAAATATTAACCTGCTTTTCAATCTACTTTATTTACTACATACTCATCACCCCTTTTTTAACGCAAAAAAACCCTCAGGGTACCGATTTGTAAGAAAAAATGCAAATACATTTAATCCTTTAATCAAGTAACCCAAAGGGTCTGAAATTGTTAAATTTGAATTAAAATTATAATTGAAGAAGTATATGTCTATATTATCCTATTATCAAAAAAATGTAAAACTTAATAGAACAATATACTTATTTTTTACTAAATAAACAGAATATTACATTTATTTTTTATAAATTTTCCAATATTTACTATATGTTTTATTTTGGCTAATATTAAATAGAATCTAAATATTTTATGGAGGTGCAACAAATGTTAAAGAAATTATTGATTTCTAGTGTTCTTGTAGGCTCAATTCTTGGGGGAAGTAGTGTTCTTGACATTCCACAAATAACTAATAAAGCAGAGGCAGCAGAGGCAATACATTATTACAGTGAAACAATAGGAGCTGGAAAAACAAAAGCTTTTAGAAACGATACTTTTTCAGTTCCTCATAGCTCAGGAACATCCATACATGGCTGGCAAGTAGCATCTAAAGGAGAAGCTGATATTGTATATGAAGTATGGGAGATCACAAAAGATGGTGATAAACGTGTAAATGCGCAATCCTATTACGGAAACATCGCTTCTCAACAAACCTCATCATGGTTTTTATTACCTTTAAAAAATATACCTACAAATAAAAAGCTTTATTTAGTAATAAATAATAGAGGTCCTGGTGACGTTACCCTTGCAGGTAACATTTGGAATAATGATTAAATAATATAAACAGGAGTTCTTATATTAAGGACTCCTGTTTGATTTTAGACCATAAAGGAAATGTAATGTGATAAAGGAATATAGAATATTAATTTATTAAATTTACATTCAAATTTCCTATGAATGTAAGGGAGAATACTATAACGTCGTATAAAACATGTGTTAAAAAAGAAACCCATATGTTTCTAGTATAAATGTATATGATTATTTGCCAAATACTAGTTACTCCAATTAAAAATATACACTGCATCACATTCCAATCATATGCTGTTAAATGTAGTAATCCAAAAATACACCCAGTAAAAATTAAGGATAAAGATAGCAATACAAAGCGACTTTTTATTAGTTTATTAAAAGTTTTCAATGAAACTAGAAAAGTACCAATAATAATTAACTGTTCGCCTAATATTTGTATTGGAATAAGAATCAGCATTATGGGGGTTGTTAATTGACTTGTAACTTTACTTACGGATAACTCTATTCCATAAATATTAAATATATATATAAATACA
>NZ_JAVFVN010000195.1:0-336 GCF_030910085.1 Stenotrophomonas maltophilia group sp. RNC7
CGCTGGAGCGCTATCGGGTGCAGGGCGGCGCCATCCGCGTTACGGGCCAGGGCATGGATGCCAGCACGGCGAACTACACGGATCTGATCGCCCGCTCCGTGGAAGCCAACGCCGGGATCTGGGCGCGGCAGCTCCGGATCGCCACCGGAGGCAATGATGTCAGCGCCGACCAGGTGGAGGTGCGCAAGATCGCCGCCAGTGGCGATGCGCCAGCTTTTGCGCTGGATGTCGGCGCGCTCGGCGGCATGTACAGCCAGAAGATCGTCCTGGTGGGAACCGAGCATGGCGTCGGGGTGCGCAACGCCGGTACGATGGGCGCTCAGGCCGGCCAACTGT
>NZ_JAVFVN010000223.1:0-1083 GCF_030910085.1 Stenotrophomonas maltophilia group sp. RNC7
TTCCATTCTGATAAAATCGCTCCCATTATAATAAGTAGCGGTAATCCCGGAATGGACATACACATGATTCAATGATGTATGAAATTGATGATTCTACAATTATTAATATTGATGGTTATCAAGTTTTAACAATTGACTAAAGTAAAACATCATTAATTAGGTAATCGTAAAGTGAGGTGTTTATATGGATCAATTATCATTATTTGAAGTTGATTCCAATTTAGAAAGTACAAATGCTGCTCCCACATCATTTGAAAATAAAAAAGGTATCGCTGTAGAATACCCTCAATATTTAGTAGATACACGCAGGACAGACGAGAGAATATCTGGACTAACTTTTGTTGAGATGGAAGGTCTAAATTGGTATGTGGAAAATGAAACTGAAATCCGAGCATCTGAAGCAGCAGAATATCTAATTGCAGAATGTAAAACACCCAAGATTTATTATTCAACAGACAAATTAAAAATTTATCCATATGTTTGTATGTATATGGAATACTTACGTAAAAAGAATATTGTGGTTTTAATTGCATCTAGAGGAACATATGAGCGAATTTATAAGAACATTAAGTTTTGTTAATTTCAAAATATATATGAGGTGACAAATACATGACTTTAAATATTATGAATACTCAGTTGCAATTTCAAAGTTATTTAGAAAAACAAAGTGATTGTCGTTTGAGTATAGATAAAAACTTACTTGAATTCAATAAACCTTTTAATTCAATTGATCCTACAAATCAGTTAGGATTAACTATCTCAGATTTAATTGATCAATTTGGCCAATTAAAAAGTTTTAACGAAGTTTGTTCAGAAAAAGAAGTTTCTTATAAGCAATGGGTAGCGGCAGTTCATAATTTGAAAAAAATTAAGAATGATATTGAAAGAAAGGATAAACCTGAAACTTTGATTGAATCATTTCATTTTTATAAAGATAAGTATAAAAATGAAGCAGAGCCTATTTCTTTCGCTTTAGCAAAGGTGTTCCAGCAAGCTTTAGACCAAGATTTATCGGCAGAATTAAGTGATTTTCAAACATGGTTTAAAAAAGAATATTATAAAGATGGTGAGAAAACAGAACCG
>NZ_JAVFVN010000241.1:0-306 GCF_030910085.1 Stenotrophomonas maltophilia group sp. RNC7
GTCGTATATAAGGAAGAATATGACGCTATCCCTGCTGCATATTTCCAATTCTCAAACACTCCTGTTTCTTCAGGATTACGGTTACAGTCCATACGATACATTCCTTTTAAAGGAAAGCCATGCCATAGTTCAATATTTATCTTATTATTTCTAACTGATGTATTGCGATGTGTTGTTACAATAACATCACTATTCTCTTCATCCAACCCATTGTTTGTTATCGTTTGAATATCGTAGGAATCCTTAAACTCTGAAGGAATGTATTGAGCCAACGCCCTACAGTTACAACCTGAATTATTAAGTGAA